>NZ_JBFRGE010000155.1:0-4129 GCF_052115185.1 Paenibacillus sp. 2TAB19
TGATGCAGCATTCACCTTTATTCCCGCATGCCCATTTTTACGTCTGTTCGCCACCGACTACTCCCACACCCTCCTCTTCGTTGTAACTACAGGATGAAATCCTGCGAATTCATGAGCCTGAGTGAGGAAACTGAATCATTTCGAGGGAGGATTCCTGTAGAGCGTTAATTTTTGCGCTTTGCATAAAAACGAGCGACTCCGGTGTCTGCCAGTTAGCTCAAAAAACGTCTTTATATAATTACTCCAATCGATAACATATGAACATACTGACTGAATCTCGCTTTCACGGAAGGCGAACATCATAAAATGCTCAAGCAGGAAATTATATATCAAAGTAAAAAAAGCCCTAATTTCGGCTTCGGTCGCTCCTTTTCCAGCCTCTAACCCAATCCCGTATAGCTCAACAACCCCGAAAGGTGGTATCTGATCCCAATAGTCAAAATCATTATCTTCTATATCCTTAATGACGCTTTGCTCCATGGAAGCAAGCATCTACGATTTTTCCTGTCACAAATCACATAGGGTAAACTTTAAAGTTAATCCCATACCGTCGCACTGAATTTCGATATTGGCGTGGTTCAAATTGTGACCTGGACTGACGGAAATTCGATAGTTGTCAACACAACGCTTGAATTCCGTACCTGCATCCTCCCAAGCCTCCAATTTATATCCCTTTTCTTTCAAAAATAGGTGAATCCTTGTTGCCATAACTCCCTCCTTTGCTTTGTATAATGTTAGCGACAGCAATGTCACGGAAGTACTGAAAATTCAACTATCGTCCTTCGTTAGCGGAATCCCCAGGCGGCTTGCCTCCGTCGTCGACCTTCGGCTGTTGCTGGAGCTTGACCAGCTGCTCGTACCGTTCACGGATCTTTGGTATTGCCCCCTCGCGCAACTTTTCGAGCTTTTCGGTTGACAGACGATCGAGTTCCTCTTTCTGCTCCGAGCTGACCTTGTATACTTTCGTCGTTATGATCTCACTTGTTTGATACACCGTTTTCTCTGGATCCTGTTTCTCCTTGTCCATGTGTCAACTCCCCCGTTCCTCAATGGAACGGAAAACGGCAGCCGTCCGTCTGACGTTTTCATTAAGCAATAGTTCCCCGTTAACATAACAGTCTGCGAAGATGTTTAATCCACCTAGGTTCATATGCCTCACTTATTGGAAACCCTGTATAAGTTTTATGATAAGGGTCCATCTCCCATAACTTCATAAGCCCCTCAGGAACTTCATATTTGATAATGGGTGAACTTAGGTCCCGCCTATAGTAATACTGTTTACATTCAATACAGAATAATATCACCGATATCTTTGAGTAATACGCGTAAACATGAAGCTCAGTATTACACTCTTCACAACGGAATATCCGTTTTCGGTTTAACCAATCAATGAGCTTATTCGTAGACAGTTACACCACTTCCTAGCCCCAAGAGGATTACTTATATTACCACATATTGCAACTAACCTGCCCTTTAGCTTAAGAAATCGTGCATATTTCGGGGATCACGGGACTGTAAAGAAGTTATTGTCCTAATACGGTTTTGTATAGAAGTTCTTGTCTTGTGTTGGCGACAAGAACTTCAATACAAACAACAAAAAAGCCGCAGTTTATGCGACCTCCGTTGTACAGATGTTCTTGTCTTCCGACAATTGCCGCGCCTCTGTTCTGGGTCAGTTTTTTTCTCCCAAGTTGCAGTTGCAACTTGGGCGTATTTTCCGTTTAGTTCAATGGTTGAAGTCCTTTTAATAWATTCGCCATTAATTTGTTAGCTAAACGTAACGCCTCCGTTCGGTCCTTCGCTGGGGCTGTAAGCATCAGACCGTCYTTACCACTCCAATAACTAGACTTACCATCTTGTTGTTGTTCAAAAAGTGTAAGAGTAATTTGACGAAAAYCATCATCGGCATATAACGTTCCCAACGAAAAACTCTTTCCTATGGTCYCGTCTTCATACCAATGGTACATTAKCAGAAAACCTTCTCCCTTTCGAGCGATGAACGTGCGATTCGACAGTTGTTCCTTCGGTACWGGCAACGGTTCGCCTTCRAGTTCTACCGTTCCTCTAWACAGTCGCTGTCCGTTCAGCGCTCGACGAAAGGTTCCTTCGATTTGTACGGTGGCAGATTCGGCCTCTAAGGCATTCTCTGTGCCTAAACGGTATTTTACCCCTTCTAGCCTTATATCCACTTCACGCGGTAAGTACACCCAAATACCAGCAGTTAAAGCAGTTAGAAAGAATCCTAGTCCGAGAAGCCAAACAACCTTCTTCTTCAACAAACTTCATCCCCTTTTAGCATCTAGAGTTGATTGTTTGAATAAGGGTCTCTCATTAAATAATCAAGTTATTTGTAAAACGTTTATAATGGCGTGGAAGTTGCGTTATACTGCCCTTTAGCTTAATGAAAATGGAGCAACTGCCTGATCTCAATCTGCTCCATGTTGTATTCAACTAAAGTTCCCAGTTAGCGTAATGGCTCGGATATTGCATAAAAAGGCCTAAAGGGTCCTTTTCTTATGAAAGTTATTTTATGTCGATACCTCTACGACAATCGTATCAAGCAGTTGTCCCTTTACGTAAGGAAGTAGCCGCCAACGCCCTGTTTCAGGCAACTCCATCGAGGTGACGACGTGACGGTCAGCTCCGTTCAACTCACCGGCCAAGGCATTCGCGGAGCTTAACTTGTTTGAGGAGTAAACAACGATCATCTTGTCTGTACCTTGTTTCACCGCTTTCACCTCAAAGGGCCCGTTAAGAAGATCATCTTTTCCCCAGAAATGCCACATGTATTTTTGGGTTTTCCCGGCAATGAAGCCAGCATCGATAAAACCCACCTTTTTCTCGGCCCCGCGTATCATGTAAGCACCGGATTGAAACTTAGGCGTAATGTCCCAAGCAGGTTTAAGCATAAACAGCTCTACATTTCCGTAAGGCTTATCGTCCAACAGGACATTCAATTCCCACATCCCCTCCAACGGCAAWACGAAACGGGCCGTGTATCTTTCCAATCCCGAAAAACCGGGACTTGGCTTCGCAATAACTTCGGAAGATAACGTCTCCTTTGCGCCTGATTGGAGATGGACAGCTTGAAGCGTCAGCGTTTTTTCCAAATAGGTTTCTAAGGGCTCATCAAAATGAAAGATATATCCCGCGGTTGTACCCGCCTTCGCATACGGTTCGGGATTAACTGTGAATAGCCGACGTCCCTGATCGTAATAGGCAGTCCGTGCTGTAGGATTACCGGATATTTCGACGTGCGGTTTGATTCTGGAAGGTAACACCTCGTCTTTGAATTGAGACCAGCCGATAACAAGTGATGCTATCACCAGAGGTACACATACAGCCGATATTATAGAAAAATGGTTTCTCTGCGATTCACCCGCCCGCTGAAGCACCTTATTCTTCAAATCTGCTGTAAATTGACGACTAGCAAAAGGTGGTTCCGCCATACTTTTGACCCAAGCCGGTTTTTCCTCGCTCATGTTTTATACCTCCTCACGGGTTAGTAGTTCACTCATCCGTTTCTTGGCTCGATGCGATCTAGATTTAACGGTACCTTCTGATACTTTCAACAAATTGGCGATTTCTTTTTGCTTCAGTCCGTAATGAAAATCCAGAACCAATACCTCTCTGTATTTGCGAGGCAGCTGCATGACTGCACCCCAAACCTTGCGGTTATCTAGACGATCGAATACCACCTGTTCCGCAGCTGGAGAGGTCCCACGTTTCATAAATTTATCGGTCAGGGTCACTTTACGGACGAAGGCGCTTTGCAAATAATGCAGTGCTTTATTCCTCGTTATCGTTAGTAACCAGCTTTTAATCGAACAGTCTCCTCGAAATGCGTACAAGCTGTTATATGCTGCTAGGAAAACCTCTTGTGAGATATCGTCGGCGACATCGGAACGATTTGTCAAAAAGTAAGCGAAATTCCACACATCACTTCCGAACGAATCCATCAAATCACGAAGCACGATACTCCGATCATAACCMTTTGCCAGATGCTTTAAGTAATCCCACTGGTCTGTCAATGCCTTCACCCCAATAAATAAGACCGTAGTTTGCACCAAATGGTTCCTTATTACAAAATAAATTATATCTTTTGCTTGCTGAGACCCTTCCCTTGAAG
>NZ_JBFRGE010000156.1:0-4069 GCF_052115185.1 Paenibacillus sp. 2TAB19
GTCCAGCCTAATGATAAACTTGTATATTATTTAGAGGCTTATGATTACGAAGAAATTGAGGAGCTAAGAAGAAAACCTATAATAGTAGTAATTGATGCCATACCGTTAAGCTAATGCAAAAATCCCCGCAGCCGAAGTCAGCGGGGATTTCGCTTTACAATAGACCGCGGGGCGATCCGCGGCCGGCCATTAAGTTTCGGCAAACATAGCAATATCTTCAGTGATTGTCATATTTGATATTCACATAGACGAAAACTTTCTTATCCGGACTATAATCTTTGTCCGTATGTCCCTTAATCCTCCACTCCGCAGTGTAACCTACGGGTACCTCAGTAGCACTGTACTCGGTACCATCTGGGAGTTCCGTCGTATCTTCCGGCAATCGGTTACCCTCGCCTACGTTCTCCAGACTAAGGTCATAATCTTCTCCTTCAGGGGATACCATGGAGACCTTAACGACTCCATGGAAACCTTCAGGAGGGCTCCAAGATCCGCTCAACTCTTGTCCTGAGGACGAAATGTACCCGTAATATAACGAATACTCATAATTTGATCCGCCGGCTTGATAAGATTTGGAATCGGAAAGCTGGAGTTGGTTCGGATCAACCTGATACAATGATCCGCCGTCAATCCGGTTCCATACGCCATCCCGGTAGTGCAACTCCCCCGGACCGCTGAAAGAATACAAGAGTCTGCCCTCTTGTGCGGAATAAAGGTAAGTTGTATCTTTAAACGTGTACGCTACCGTGCCGTCGGGTCCCAATTGCTTGATGGAGAGCGGAACGCCGGTCAACTGCCACCATTTAGGGGCCGCATAAACTTGTTTTGACTCGCCTTCCGGCGACCGGACTTTCAAAGTCCAGCGCTCTATTTCCTTGTTGTATTCCTTATAAGCAATCCATCCATTATTGATCTGGTACGATGTTCTCGGGTCGGTCAAATAATAATCCGCATTATCAATTGGGTTATAGGCTATCTTGGTAACCTGGCCATCGGCGCTGCGAACTTGGAGAGACCACTTAGAATAACCTTCATACTCCGTGTATGCATTGTAGAGTATGTTTTTTCCGTCCGTCAAAGGCCCGTTATATTTATTCGGGTATTCGGGTGAGGGCGGATAAAACGTCGTGAACGTATCGTCGGGGAGGTGGCGGCGAATACCGGTATGAAACTCATAAATTACCGTTCCGTCAGCCGACAGATCAAATGAGTTCCTATTATTAAAACTCGAATTAAGAAGGTAACGAGACTCTCTCGTCTTTACATTCACAATATTGTGGCTAAATACCGTAAAATTCCCTTTTACTTCGTATGGGCTCGCATTGTCCCAACTATTTTGAACCGCTCCGTCCTTCCAATAACGAGTCCCAACACCGGATATGGAATACACAACGCCGTCAGCGGATAACTTTGCTGTACTTAAGGTATACTTGGACCCGTTCGCATCGTAAACTTTTACTTGGCTTTTATCAGCACGGTTATACATCCAGAGCGCTTTATCGCCGGTCTCTTTCCAAATGATACGGCTTTGGTCAAAGTCGAGAATGGTACCGTTAAACCGGTAAAGCAGCGTTTCTGCTTCTGGTACCGGATGGTTTGCAGCAGTAGTGACCGTCTCTTCTTGTGTCACGCTTTGGTTGCCATCGGCATCGACGGCGACCAGTGATAAGAGGTAGGACGAATTAGAAGACAACCCATTCACTTCATAGCTGTGCACTTCCCCGTCAAGGGTGGCCAGCAGCGTGTTGTCTTGGTACACCAAGTACTTTTCTACACCTGTATCATCCGTGGCATGCTGCCAATTCAGCTGTACGCTGTTGTAGGTCACATCGGTAACCGTCAGCACGTCGTACTCAGGCCACTGTGGCGCATCAGTATTCGCAACTTGTACGGGAGAATAACGGTTTATCGTGGTTCCATCACCGAGTTGACCAGAATAATTATCGCCCCACGCCCAAACGGTTCCGTCGCTTTTCACTGCCAAACTATGCGAACCATCATTCGTCGAGATGGAGGACACCGAATCGAGCTCGGATACTTGAACGGGGGAAGAACTGCTGGTCGTGCTTCCATCGCCCAGTTGACCGGAATAATTATGGCCCCATGACCAGACGGTTCCATCGCTTTGCATCGCCAAAGTATGCGAATCACCCGAAGCGATGGCGGACACCGAACCGAGATTGGTTACTTGAACGGGAGTATAACGCGTTGTTGTGCTTGCATCGCCAAGTTGACCAGAAGAATTATATCCCCACGCCCAGACGGTTCCGTCGCTTTTGAGTGCCAAACTATGCGAATAACCCGCCGCGATGGCTACCACCGAATCGAGACCCTGTACTTGAACAGGAGTATCACGGTAGGGGGTTGTGTAGGGTCCATCGTAAATGATCAAGCCACCGGGCACCCCGTTTTGGCCTAATTCATTGCTTCCCCACGCCCAGACGGTTCCGTCGCTTTTAAGCGCCACACTATGGAGATGACCCGCAGCAACGTCGACCACCGAACCGAGGCCCTGTACTTGAACAGGAGTATCACGGTCTGTCCTGCTTCCATCGCCCAGTTGACCGTGGATATTCCACCCCCACGCCCATACGGTTCCATCGCTTTTTACCGCCAAATTATGATAATGCCCTGAAGCAATAGCTTCCACGGAGTTAAGATTGTTTACCTGAACGGGGGAAGTACTGGCCATTCCGCCACTCCAATTCCATCCCCACGCCCAGACGGTTCCGTCGCTTTTGAGTGCCAAACTATGCGAATAACCCGCCGCGATGTCGGCCACCGAATCGAGACCCTGCACTTGAACCGGAATATAATGATGGTCTGTCGTACTTCCATCGATGCCATATTCATTGCTTCCCCACGCCCATACCGTTCCATCCTTATTAAGAGCGAGAGAATGACCCGGTCCTCCTGTAACCATCGTTGCACCCGAATTCAAACTCTCTGCTGCCACCGCGGAACCGGCCTCAGCGGCTGCTGCCTGAAAGGGTACAAGCAGCGACAGCAACAGAAAGGCACAAACTAAAAGCATAAACCGTCGTTTCATCAATCTTCACTCCTATCTTTGATTTATCTTAAATCTACCATATTACGGAAACTTATTGATCTACCCGTTGCACTATACAAATCAGTACAAATCTGGTGCATTTGTCATAACAATAGTTTTGGGCGCATGGAAATTGGCAGTCTTGAAAATAACTTAGAAGCGCATATCCACCATCGGGACTAGGATATGGACATTCTTTTACATCGAGCCTTAAACCTGGTGATTGAATGGGGCACTATAGTTGAACACCGAGAGGGCTGTCGCGTGACAGCTTTTCGTTACGCTAATGAGGAACTTTAGTACAATGTACCATGGAGCAGATTGCGATCCGCAGCTGCTCCATTTTTATTAAGCTATCGGGCAGCATTCCTAGTTATGGAGAAATACGAGATTTGAGAAACAAAAAAGACTCCTTGGTATGATGTTAGTGGGTCCCAGAGCTGGCGAGCGAACGGATCCAATAACAAACCAAGGAGACTACAAGATGCATTCTACTCAAAATGAACGAATTGATCAAATCACTTCTTCAACTTTAGTTGTCGGTGTAGACATCGCTAAATTCAAACATGTGGCTCGAGCACAAGACTACCGCGGAGTCGAGCACGGGAAGCCCATCACATTTGAAAATAATCGAGAAGGTTTTGAAATATTCGTTTGTTGGTTCCAAAAGATTTTAACGGAGCAAGGGTTTAAGGACGTCATAGTAGGCATGGAGACTACCGGTCAATACTGGCTGAACCTTGCTCATATCCTTCGAGAAAAACAAGTGAAATACGGAGTGGTRAATCCACTCCACGTGAAGAAAACCAAAGAACTCGACGACAATTTCGCCTACAAAGAATGACGTTAAGGACGCAAAAACCGACCTTTGTGTTGAAATGATGACCTAAACTAATGTGAGATAACAAGAAGCACGGATGAGTAGGAACGGAACTAACATACGGACGAAGATCCTGTCGGGCAGCATATCTGACCTCCACCTCATGGACAGGTTGAATGAAGGAATGTGGGAGCGTAGAC
>NZ_JBFRGE010000157.1:0-3991 GCF_052115185.1 Paenibacillus sp. 2TAB19
CTCCGTTGCCACGAAAAAAGCAGTTAATAAAATAAGAAGAGCAACCATGAATAAATTGAATCCTATACCCATTTTCGTTTCTCACTACCCTTTGTTTTTTGAATTTTTTAGTTAACCAACCTGTACATCTCCTAACGTTAGGAGTGTGGTAATTAAACTATACMGAATGATTACAACATATGACAACCGTCGTATGCAACGTTAAGCGCCGTTTTTGCACGATAAACGGTATTTTGGAAAGCACGATGGCTTGTTTTCATTGAATATCGTCCCTTTACAACCCTCTAATGCGAGCATATGATAAGTTCATAAGAACTTGTAAGCAAATTTGACGAAGTCGTGAATGCKAGGAGGAAGGAATATGGAGTCCTTTACGCTTACTCGAAAAGAGATGGCGGAGCTGTTACTCTCCTTGCGCGGCAGCAGCAGTCAGAAGCCGATTCAAGTGCTGCAGAGCGCTTGGGCGAAGTCGCATCGGTACGATCTGGAGAAGGGGACGACATTGCCTGCCTTTCTCGCCACGCTTCTGCCGCCTATAATAGAGAAGTTAATTAAGGGCAGTGAGGTGAAAGGCTTCTCGCTGCAGGAAATATCGGCGCTGGGTCAGCTTATTGAATATTCGAACCTTTCCATTACTTCTATGCAAAATTGGGTCAAAAGAGACTTTARGTCGTATTTTGACTGTCCGAAGGCCGGGAAGAAATATTCCCTTAATCAAGCTGCGCTGTTGTTCATTATCGATGATCTGAAGTCGAATCTCGACTTCGAGTCGATACGTAAGCTGTTCGAGATTGTGCTCGGTAAGCCGGAAGACGAGTCCGATGATCTTGTCGGTCCGATCGAACTGTACGCCACTTATACGAAGATGTTCGAGGAGCTCGACGCGAATAACGACCAATTACTCGATATTACCGGCCATCTGAAGGGGCAGCCACACCAGGACCTGCTTACAGAGGAGGTCATTCGAGGAGCGGCCAATCGGTTTGCGGACAGGCTGTCGGGATTGACGGACAAGCAGCGGGAAGCGATACGCAATATTTTGCTGGTAGCCGTCATATCGATTCAAACGTCCTATTTTCATACTCTCGCAAGAAGGTATTGCAATGCGACCCTGTTCCTGAATTCGCCATGAAAAAATAGGAAAAAAGGATGTACATGAGAGGAAATCTGTCCTATAATGTAAGCTGATGTAAAAAACAGACAAACTGAAAAAGGCAAACTTGTCGAAAGGCAAGGACGCAAAGTTATGGGCCTAAGGGGCAAGACGCTATGGCTGCCAGACCGCCAGTTGGTTAGATTAGCTTTATTTAGCTATCCGCCGACTGGGGCCTGGATAGCTTTTTTGCTATTTTTCGAGTAGACAGAGGGAGCGGGAGAATCAGCATGAAGGCAGCATCGTGGGCAACAACAGGAAAAGCATGGCTTGGCAAAGCACTGCAAACAGTAAGGCAAGTAAGCTTGAAAAAGTTGAACGGGAAGAAGATTACGACGAAGTTGTTTATTATCTCCGCCATTATTACCCTATTTAACTTAGGTGCTGGGGCATTCATCTATACCCAGAACTTATCGGTAGCAAACGCGGTAGATGAGTCCGAGAAGCTGTCCGAAGCTGAACGTAATTACCAAGCGGTGTCGGGCAAGCTGCTGAAGACGATGCTGAAAATGATCGATGCGATCGAGAACGGTACCGAGGAAGAGAACGCTGTTGCGATTAAGACGGAGTTAGCGACAATCCCGACTAGCTTAGAGCAATTAAGTAAACAATTCGAGGCTATGGATATTAAATATCCGGCCGAAGAGAATGCTCAAAAATATGTGAATCAGATCAAGGTGCTGGATCTTGCCTATACGAATTTGAGCACGACTTCTATTGATGTCAATGCATTAACGGCTGAAGAAAAGTCGCTGCGCGTGTCGGATCTGATCAGCGTCTACACGATCATAATTGATTTTTCCAAAGAAGCGATGGAGAAAAAGTTGTCTGAAGATACGCAGTCTATGCAGAAGTCGCTTAACAAAAGCGTCGATAGCGCGAATATAATCATTCTCGTGAATGTCATCCTATTGGCGGTATTGCCTGCCTTTATGATATTTGGCATTACACGTTCGATTAAGACCGGCTTGTCCGGCATTATGAAACGGATCGAAGCGTACCGGAACAATCAATTCACGGAGCAGTCGAAGCTGCAGCGCGCCGATGAATTCGGAGATATCGACGCATCGCTCGCCGACATGGGCAGCAACCTGCGCGAGACGATCAAAGCGACGATTGATGTGAGCGGTACGGTGTTAGGCGTATCGAACCAGATGACGGAGAAGATCGGCAGCAACCGTGACGCTTCCGAGCAGGTCAAAGGCCAGATCGAATATGGCAAGACGTCATTGCAAGCCCAGTATGACGACGCATCATCGATTTCGGCGGTAACCGAACAAATCTCGGCAAGCTCGGAAGAGATCGCGGCGTCCAGTGAGTACATAAATGGCGATATGCAGAAGATGAAGCAAGCATCGCTTAACGGCTCGCAACAGATGGCGGGCGTTGTGCTGAAAGTGAATGAGACGGCGGAGCAGTTCGATAAACTGACGGCCGCATTCGAATCGATGAATGAACGCTACGGCAATGTTGCGAAGTTCCTGGCAGGCATTCAAGATATTAATACGCAGACGAATCTATTATCGCTTAACGCATCGATCGAATCGGCACGCGCAGGCGAGCACGGTCGCGGCTTCGCGGTCGTTGCAGAAGAAATTCGCAAGATGTCGGGTCAGACCGACGCAATCTCGAAGCAGATTACGAAGGAGCTGGCGCTTATTCAAGCGGATGTCGCAGCCAGCGGCCGTACGATAAGCCAATTCTCGGATGTCATCAAGTCTACTCGCGAGACGTCGGAAACGGCTAGCGAGACGTTCCAGGCAATTGAAGCGCAGAGCGGAGTGTTATCTGATCAAGTGAGTGAAATATCGACTGCGATCAACGAGATTACGCAAGGCATGACGCATATCGTTACGGCCGTCGATAAGCTGCTGGAGAAATCGACGGAAGTGAACGGCCAGATGGAAGGAATAAGCGGTCTGTCCGACATGCAGAACGGCATTTCCGACGAGCTGGGCGAATTGTCGAAGCGGTTGACGGAATCATCGGAGGCGCTCAAGGAACGCGCTTCGGTATTCAAAATATAGGACAGGGCAATCAGGACAGGGAGTGCAGAGCGATAGCCGCTCTGCACTCTTTTTATTTATAAACGGCAAAGAGTGTCGGACATCGATCAATATGTCGATAAAGAAGGATAACGTTCAAGAACAGCGAATGATGAACGTATACAGACGGCATTGCCTTTGAACTAAGTTTAACTTACATATTGGAGACAGGTGATACGATGAGCGAAATGAACTTTCAAGTAAATTTACAGGGCATGATTGAACTGCTCTCCAAGCATCTATATTCGAATCCGGGCGTGTTCGTAAGAGAGCTGCTGCAAAATGGCGTCGACGCTATCACAGCTCGCAGGAAGCTTGGGCATCAATTTGAGCCGAAAATATTATTTGAGCTATACGCATCGAAAACAATTGCGATTCATGACAACGGCATCGGCCTTACGGAGCCCGAAATTCACCGCTTCCTCTCGCAGATCGGAAGCACGTCTAAACGCGAGGAGTTGGATGGGGATGACGACTATATCGGCCAGTTCGGGGTCGGCATGCTGTCCTGCTTCGTCGTAAGCGCTGAGATCGTGCTGATCACGCGTTCTGCGCTGGAGGGCGACACGCTGGAATGGCGCGGCCGACAAGACGGCACGTATACGATCCGCAAGCTGAAGCGCGAAGCGCCGATCGGGACAACGATTTATTTGACGTGCAAGGAAGACTATGAGGAATATTATGAATGGTTTAAATTAGAGCAGCTTATGTCGCATTACGGCGAGTTTCTGCCGGTGCCGATTCGTTTGTCCGAGGATCGCTTTGAGCGAAATATTAACGGTGCGCTGCCGCC
>NZ_JBFRGE010000158.1:0-3970 GCF_052115185.1 Paenibacillus sp. 2TAB19
TTTCCGACTTCCTTGGCCTCCTGTACGACCTGTTGCTTAAACTCTAATGTGAATCTTCTACGTTGCATAAAAAATCCCCTCCACTGGTTCTGCTTCTAGCTTACACTGTTAAGTGGGCTAGTCTCAAATCCAATTTCGGGGCTTAAGAGGGACAACCCAATGGAATATATGAAGCTTGGAAATACCGGCTTAGATGTATCGAGGCTTTGCTTGGGCTGTATGGGGTTTGGCGAGGCGGGCAGATGGATTCATCAGTGGGTGCTAGATGAGGAGAACAGTCGTCCAATAATAAAAAAAGCTCTAGAGCTTGGAATCAACTTTTTTGATACTGCAAATATATATTCAGACGGGACTAGTGAGGAAATAGTAGGACGGGCGCTGAAGGACTTTGCCAATCGAGATGAAATCGTCATTGCAACAAAAGTGCACGGCCGCATGTATGATGGCCCCAATGGTGCTGGGCTATCTCGAAAGGCAATCATGAGTGAAATTGATAAAAGCCTGAAACGTCTGGGAACCGATTATGTCGATCTGTACCAGATTCACCGCTGGGATTACCATACGCCGATTGAAGAGACGATGGAAGCTCTGCATGATGTGATAAAGGCTGGGAAAGCACGGTATATAGGTGCTTCGGCTATGTTTGCGTGGCAATTTTTGAAAGCCTTACATGTTGCCGAGAACAATGGATGGACCCGGTTTATTTCGATGCAAAATCATTTAAATCTTATTTATCGTGAAGAGGAGAGAGAGATGCTTCCGCTTTGCAAAGCTGAGAAAATTGGTGTCATACCATATAGTCCGCTTGCCGGAGGAAGATTGACTAGAAATTCAAATGAAGCCACACATCGCTCCGAAACCGATCAAATTGCAAAACAAAAATACGATGCTACTTCTGATGCCGATCAATTGATTGTGAATCAGGTCGCTGCTATTTCGGAACTACGCGGTGTTTCCCGAGTTGAAATCGCGCTTGCATGGTTGCTACAAAAAGAACCTGTAACAGCGCCGATAATCGGTGCAACAAAAATATCTCATCTCGAAAATGCTGTAGCTGCTCTTTCTACTAAATTAACCGCAGAGGAAGTTGCTTTGCTGGAGGGGCCGTATATTCCTCATCCGGTAGTCGGCCCACAGTAATAGTTGCTTTACTAAAGAAGGACAGTTAGTGGTCACTCCAAAGGACTTTCAACGGGGAAAGGTGGGATAGTTATGATGACAATAGCGTAAGTGAGTAAAAAATTTGATCTTTCACAGGATACACTTCGCTATTATGAACGAATCGGACTAATTCCTCGAGTGAATCGAAATAAAAGTGGAATTAGGAGTTATTCAGAGGAAGACTGTAGATGGGTCGAATTTGTCAAATGTATGCGAGGTATAGGTCTCCCTATCGAAACATTAATTGAGTATGTTAAGTTGTATCAACAAGGTGACGGTACCATCGAAGCGAGAAAAGAGCTCCTTACCGAGCAACGTAAGCTACTATTAACCAAAATGAAAGAGATGAACGTTGTGTTAGAACGAATGAATGAAAAAATCCTGAGATACGAAGAGACATTAAGCTAACGGGCATAATAGCTCAACAGACATAATGGCCGCCTGTCTCACACTTCGAGGAAGCTCGAAACCTGCTTYTGAAGCATTTATTTAAGCCGAAATGTGATTTCGTTAACTGGGAACGATAGTTGAATAATTATTGTAGCAGCTGATCACAACGATCGGCTGCTTTTTTCATTGAAGTAACGGGCAGGCTACTTTAGGAACATGCGAGGTGAACCGTATCACAAGTAACGGCAAGTTTCTGTTGTACAGTATTACGTTTCAAGGGGGCAGTCAATGAACAAAACAGATCGTTTGTTGGCCATCGTGCTGGAGTTGCAAGGCAGGCAGGTGGTACGCGCCGAAGATTTGGCGGCACTATTTGAAACCAGCGTGAGGACCATCTATCGCGACATTCAGGCGCTCAGCGAAGCAGGCGTGCCGATTACAGGCACTACAGGCACAGGGTATACCTTAATGGAGGGATATTTTCTACCTCCGATCAGTTTTACAATAGAGGAAGCCGTGACCTTGCTTATAGGAACAGAGTTTATCGAGCAACGATTTGATGATGATTATCGTGATAGAGCTAATGTTGCTAGGAGGAAAATCGAGGTCACTCTATCAGACAGTGTCCGCAGTGAGACCTCCCGTATAAGAAGGTCGCTGCGATTGCTCGCTCCAGGCAAACATGCAGCTCCGTCAAACGAAAGGGAAAATCTCGATAAGATCCGCCGAGCTCTATTAGATGGGCGAAAGATCAGATTTCATTATTCTAAAAGAATTACGGATTCCACGGGGAGCCGCCATAGCGAACGTACAGCCGCTCCCTATGGCCTTGTACTCGTTGAAGGATCTTGGATGCTTGTGGCCCGGTGTGATCTACGCCAAGACATCCGCCATTTCCGGTTGTCCCGAATGGATAAACTTATCGAACTGGACGAACGATTCGAACTCCCGGCGCATTTTGACTTAAGGGAGTATACCCCTTTAGATGATCGCCATTTGCGAGTCTGCCTTCGATTTAACCATGACATCGCGGATAAGGTGAAGGAATCAAACTATCATTACATAGAGGATATGAAAGAGCATCAAGATGGATTGGATGTGGTCTTACGCGTTCGTCAGCTGGATGAATTGCTGCAATGGGTGCTTGGCTGGGGAGCGGGCGTAATCGTGTTGGAACCCGAATCGTTCCGAAATAGGATTCGTGAGGAAGCCAAAAAAATTCTAAAACGCTACTGACATAACGTTGTCAGTAGCGTTTTTTTATAATTGCACATGTAAATGTAAAGGAGATAAATAAGTAAAAAGTATGTTTTGCAACAGCTGTGGGACACAGCCAAACCTATTATTATTAGGAAGGATGATATCTTGTGAATTTCGCTTCTGTACGCATCATTACTGACGACGTGGATCGCCTCGTCGAGTTCTATGAGAAAGTCCTGGGGATATCGGCGGAGCGACCCGCGCCTGTATTTGCCGAACTCGTTGTGTCATCATGCACCCTTGCAATCGGCCACTCCCAGACGGCGCAACTATTCGGCGCCGGTTCCGTAGTGGGGGCTAACAATCGCACTGTCATTATTGAGTTCCGCGTCGACGATGTCGAGGCCGAATATGTACGCTTGAAGCCATTTGTCGATAATTGGGTAAAGGAACCGACCACGATGCCGTGGGGGAACCGTTCTATGCTGTTCCGCGATCCCGACGGCAACCTTCTTAACCTCTTCGAGCCGGTGACCGAGGATGCGATTAAACGGTTTAGAGGTAGACATTGACGGGCAGTAAAGGATGACCTTCAAACTTGCCGTTACAGACAGCACGGTGAACCGTATCACAAGTAACGGCAAGTTTTTGCTTTTTGAAGTCGACAGAGGTAGGAACTGGTCCTGAAGCGCGGGGAACTGTTATGAATCATAAATAAAAAGCCAGAGCATTGCGCTAACGGGAGACGATAGCTGAATAATTGCACCTCGGCAGCCGTTTAATACGATCGGCTGCCTCTTTGTTGGCTAATTGGCTGGATACTTCCAAATGATACCCCTAATTTTAGTGTTTGTTCTATGATAAAGGATTGTTATAGATGAGATAGAAAATTCAAGGCATTGTTTACCGGAGGTTCATTGTAACATAACACCGCACAACCTCCAATTGCCCGATAGCAACTCCGCGAGCAATTGGTTCAAGTGGAGCTTGTAGTAACGAGTAGCTTCAGGAACAGTTGCTATTTCATGATTATTTGCTAAGTAAGCGACTTACAAAGTTGTAAGGTAGATGTAAGGGAAATCGATAGCTTAGACCAGTCTGGTAGGATAATATTGGAACAAACGAAAATAGAAATTATAAAAAAGGAGAATCGAGATGAGGCTGTTTGAACTGTTGCTTTTATTGTCAAACATCGGCTTGTTTGCGTTAACCATCCTAT
>NZ_JBFRGE010000159.1:0-3947 GCF_052115185.1 Paenibacillus sp. 2TAB19
GTCCCTTCGGGAGTTCCATGATGCTCTAGCGTATAGGCTGAAAAATTGTTGAACGCTTTAATGATGGTCTTCCCAAATGATTGGACACCCAAACACTTTCAACCATTACGTCCACCACGTCTTTGATTTTACCGCTGATTTGAGGATAATAATTTGAAATGTCTACAACGACGACTTTCTCCCCAACTTTATCTATAATGTTGCGAATGCTTGGCAAGGCATAGAAAGGGATCGATGTTATAAGAACATCGATACAGCAGCCGATCGTCTGACCGGCTGTTGTCATTACTCATTGAACAAAGTTCCCAGTTACTTCAATTAACTTCAATTAATCCATCATCCTTGCTTCTACCTCGTTCGTTAAATTATTCATGAGGCCACCGATCTTGCCGGCAGCCGAAGCGTGAACTTGCTGTTCTCTGAAGGATACGGCTTCTATGAAACACCAACACTTCTTTTATTTATCTTCTTAAAAGCAGAGCATTCACGATTTGATCTAATAAAATTTAAAATCAAATTGGCGCATTCGTTTGGTCACAAGGTTTCAGTATTTAGTTCAATGTCATACTCATTAGAGCAATAAACTTTATCATATTGTGAGATTGCTAATCCACGCTCTCTATCTCCTCTTAGTCCTTCTCTTCTAATAAGTTCATCTTTAGAGCAAGTTACTCCTACAAATAGTACAGGATGATCGATTAATGAACTTAGACATGTATTAAACCTCTCGTCACTATCATTTACTGTATCTACAACTACATTGATCCTTTTGCCGACATTAATTTAACTGACGAAATGAGATTGCATTTTGATTTAATAGTTCTGTCGATATGGATGTCTTTCCGGAACTTGAAGTTCCATTTAGAAAAACTATTAATCCTTGCTTCAATTTAATCACGCATCAAAATATAATCATTTTCAGATAACGTCGTCTTTTTTGCAACATAGTAATAGCAGTCATATCTAAGGTATTCATGCAGTGATTAAGCAATCCTGCCCTTTACTTCAGCAAAAACAGCAGCCGATTACTCTCGGCTGCTGTCGTGTTGGTTTTGAACTAACGTTCATCGTTAGCCTAGAACGTGTGGATTACTCAACTGTACTCCTCAATCAGTGAGGTTTTCCTTCCTTAATCTCGAAAACTCCGTCGCATAATACGCCATGGCGATGGCCGGTAAAGCGATTCCAATCAGCAGTGCCGCCTCCCAGCCCCCCGTTGCGTAAGCCCATCCCCCTGCCGCTGAGCCGATAGCGCCCCCTAAAAAGAAAATGGCCATATACAAACCGTTAAGCCYACTGCGATATTCCGCTCCTAAAGAGAAAATCACCCGCTGCCCGAGAACCATGTTGGCGGAAACCCCCATGTCAAGTAAAATCGCCGCAAGTACGAGGATGGGAACTGCGAGTGCAGAACTTGRTGGAACCAGCAAGGGAAGCAGCCCGGAAAAGATGACGATGGCCAAAGCCCATCCCGTAGCCGGGCGAACCCATCCACGGTCTGCCATACGGCCCGCCGCTGGCGCCACAATTGCCCCCATTACCCCGACTAATGCGAACAAAGCGACCTCCTTCTGAGTGAAATGGAACGGCGGACTTGTCAATGCCAACGGTACTGTAGTCCAAAACAAACTGAACGTTCCGAATACACAAGCATGATAAATTGCCCTGCGGCGCAATGCCGGTGTCGCCTTCAGCAGATGCAGCATGGAGTGCAGCAGCGCCGGGTAAGCTGTAGCGGACGAAGGCTTCCTTGAGGGTAGTGCCTTTGCCAATACAAGAGCCAGCGCGAAAATCAATGCTGCGGAGATGAAATATATGGCGCGCCAGCCCATATACTCCGCCACCAAGCTTGAAATAGGACGCGCGAGCATAATCCCCAGAAGTAGCCCGCTCATTACGTTGCCCACATTGCGACCGCGCACGGCTTCAGGCGAAAGATGAGCCGCATACGGCACAAGGATTTGTGCTGCTACGGAACCTACTCCGATCACGAGTGAAGCGGTGAGGAACAGGATGGCGCTTTTGATTACAGCGGCAACTGTCAAAACGGCGGCTGTAAGGAGCAATGATGAAAGGATCAACTTACGATTTTCCAGGATGTCTCCCAACGGTACGATAAATAACAAGCCGATCCCGTAGCCGACTTGAGTCAACGTAACGATGAGTGCGGCAGCCCCGGAGGAGAGCCCGATGGTCGAACCGATCGTGCCTATCAATGGTTGAGCATAATAAAGATTTGCCGCTATGATACCGCAAGCGGCTGCCAGGATAAAAATCAGCGATGGCGAAACCGATTTTTCCGTTGGAATGGAAGCTGAATTCATAGAAAGTCCCCTTTGCTCACCAGAAATTTTCTGGAACAGTCGTTCCGGAATGTGCAAAAAAAATGTTTTATAGCATTTCCATCATCATGTCTATCATCTGCTGCATCTTGCTGCGGTCACCCTGCACCTTCGCAACGATATTTATACTATGATTCAGGTTTAATAGCAGATAAGATAAAGTCTTGATATCTTTCTCAGGCATGATTTCTCCCGACTCCTGACCTTTGCGGAGCAGCTCGTAGAAGGATTTCTCCAACTCGTCAAACCGCTCCCTGATCAACGCATTCAGTTGCTCATCTGGCGAATCCATGCCGACTGCMGCATTAGTAATGAGACAGCCCTTCGGCGACTCGCCGTCCAATGCGGAATCGATGTGTATCTCGAAGTACTGCCTGATTCCCGATTTTGCGGATATCGCATGGACGAGGATGTCCCGTTTGGCTTGCTTCCACTTCTTATACCAGTTGATCGCCTCGATATAAAGCGTTTGTTTGTCCCCGAACGTTTCGTACAGACTTGATCTGCTAAGATCCATAGCTTCCAGCAAATCGGGAATGCTTGCCGCTTCATAGCCCTTCTTCCAAAAAACGAGCATCGCTTTATGAAGCACCGCTTCTTTATCAAACTCTTTGTAGCGTCCCATGGTTCTCCCTCCGTTTCCGTAGGTACAGTATATCCTTTTCCGGAACGATAAGTCCAGTATTTTCTGCAGCTATGAAAGTTAGCTCAGTGGAATGGCAGCCAAGGTTAGTTAAATATCGGACGACAAGAACTTGGTACCATTCCCAGGAAACACATTGTTGATTTTGTTTAATCTCTCCACATTTCAATTTAAGCTAATTATTATTATGCTAAGATGATGCTTGTCTCAGCAGTTTGACAAATCGAAACCATTTCTTGATTCGGACTCTCGTTGGTAATTATGGCTGTTACGACGTTCAAATTCGCGAAAGAAACCAGCATGCTCGTACCGAACTTAGAGTGATCCATTACAATATACGATTCTTTCGCTTTTTGAATGGCAACACGCTTGATTTCTGCTTCATGCATATTAGAGTTACTGAATCCGTGCTGGGGATGAAGACCAGTTGCTCCTAAGAATACCTTATCAAATGCCATACGAGAAATCGTCTCCAGCGTGACAGGCCCTACCATTGACTTGGTCGTATCCATTAATATTCCACCTAGAACTATGGTCGGAATCCTTTTTTCTGACAACTCGGCAGCTACGTTAATAGCATTCGTAACAACAGTGATATTGGCATCTTCAGGAAGATGCCGCGCAATTTGAAGCGTGGTAGAACCTCCATCAATAAATATCGACTCGCCAGCTTGTACTAAGCTGGCTGCTAGTCGCCCGATTCGCTCTTTCTCTACCCCTCGTACAATAGAACGCTCTCTCAGCGCAACGTCTTTCGATGCAAGAATGGCACCACCAAACGTTCTTTTAAGCAGGCCGCTGCGTTCCATTTTCTCTAGATCTCTTCGTACGGTCATATCCGTAACGTCGAAAAATTCCTTCAATTCCGCTATTTTGACCTCGCCTTTAGTCTGTAACTGTTGAATAATTTGTTTTTGTCTGTCATTCAAATCGTCTTTCATGGCACTCCCTCATATCTCCAG
>NZ_JBFRGE010000160.1:0-3848 GCF_052115185.1 Paenibacillus sp. 2TAB19
GGTGGGGCCAGCATAATAGGGAACATTGTTGCAGGCAAGCTCCTTACAAAAAACACAATGAAATCTATAATATCCTTTCCATTCGTATTGGCATTTGTTTACATTTTATTGTTTTCAATGGGGCAGTTCACTATACCTATGGCAATCATTGTTTTCGCTTTTGGGATAGTAGTGGCTATAGGGAACAATATCTCGCAATATTGTATTGTATCTGCAGCACCAGAAGCTCCTGAGTTCTCAAATGGCTTATTTTTAGCTTCTGGTAACGTAGGGGTAACAATCGGGACAACAGTAGGAGGAACGATTATTACTGAGATGGGGACAAAATATGTGGTATTAGGCGGATTCCTATTTTTGTTATTGAGTATACTGTTTATTTTAATGAGAAACTACATGCATTATCCCATTAACCTCACTAACAGAGAGAGACAGTAAGAATTAATAATAAACAAAAATTGATGATCTGTTGCTAAATTAACAAATCAGAATTTTTTAACCATTGAATTCAAACTGCTTAGATCTATAATAATAGACACAAGTTGATTAAACGACTCAAATTGCTTATCGCGATTATTGCACAATAATTTTTTGATTGAGAAGTTTAATAAATTTTGATCTATATGTACACGTAAGATTGAAGCTTTGATTTACAAATACGGATTAAAGAAAAGGAAGGACTTAGGACTTATGAAGAAAAGATTATTGGGTAACTTGGAGACTTCATTACTTGGATTCGGGTGTATGGGACTAAACTATCATCGGGGTCCGGCAAAAGACCGTAATGAAATGATTCAGGTCGTGCACTCCGCTATTGATGCTGGCATTACCATGTATGACACAGCAGAAGTTTATGGGCCTTATACAAATGAAGAGCTTGTGGGTGAGGCGCTTGCAGGTCACCGCAGCAGGGTACAGATTGCGACAAAAGGCGGTTTTAAGATCTCTGGTTTAACAAATGAGCTTGACAGCCGGCCAGAGTCCATCATCCGTTCAGTTGAAGAATCTTTAAAAAGATTGCGTACGGATTATATCGATCTATATTATATCCATCGCGTGGACCCAAAGGTTCCAATTGAAGATGTAGCGCTGACTATGCAACAACTTAAAAATGATGGAAAAATCCTCCATTGGGGATTGTCGGAGGCAAGCGCTGAAACCATTCGCCGGGCACACTCCGTTGAACCGCTGGCGGCAGTGGAAAGTGAGTATTCGATTTGGTGGCGCGATGTAGAGCGAAACATTCTCCCTGTACTCGAGGAATTAGGGATTGGCTTAGTTGCCTATAGCCCTCTGGGACGTGGATTTCTAACCGGAAAAATAGACAAGAACAAATCTTTCACTGAGAATGACAACCGAGGGGAGCTACCGCGGTTTACCAAGGAAGCAATGGAAGCGAATCAAATAATTATTGATTTTTTGAATAAACTGGCTGAACGGAGGAATGTAACTCCTGCACAAATAGCACTTGCATGGATTCTTTCCCAGAAGTCCTTTGTTGTTCCAATTCCAGGGACAACAAATGTCAACAGAATCCCTGAAAATGTTGCATCAACTAATATCGAGTTTACTGAACAAGAGCTACAGGAAATCAATGAAGGAATCGCCAAGATCCAAATTGTTGGTGACCGTTATCCGGAAACAGAAAAGAAAAGGACCGGCAAATAAGCAAATACTAATTCTGCCGAAAGTTTAAATCAAAACAAAAGTTTCATAAATGAAAAGAGGGTTAATTGGAATGAAAGCAAATATGRTGTATGCTGCTGGTGATGTTCRCGTAGTAGAAATACCCGTTCCGAAATTGCAAAAACCGACTGATGCCATTTTGAAGGTGGTTAGCGCTTGCATTTGCGGAAGCGACCTGCATCCTTATCATAGCATGCATGCCCATGAGCATGGCGAAGGTGAAGCCATGGGCCATGAAGTCATCGGAAGAATTGAAGAAATGGGATCGAACGTTACTGGATTCAAAAGAGGCGATTTGGTTGTCGTTCCTTTTGCTTATGGTGACAACACATGTCCTTTTTGCGAAGAAGGATTAATGACTTCATGCATGCACGGAGGGTTTATGTCCGGTTGCCAGGCGGAGTTTGTTAGAGTACCTCAAGCACAAGGAAGTATGTTCAAATTGCCTGACGAAATAGATGAGAACTCTCCATTACTGCCTTCGCTATTAACATTGTCTGATGTATACGGCACTGGTTATCATGCGGCTGTGAAGGGCGGTGTGAATGAAAATACGACAGTAACGGTTATCGGTGATGGAGCAGTTGGTCTTCTTGCCGTCCTGTCAGCGAAGAAACTCGGTGCCAAGAAAATCATTCTCATGGGTCGACATAAGGTACGGACAGATCTTGGTGTTGAATTTGGTGCCACAGATGTTGTTTCTGAGCGCGGAGAAGAAGGCATTACGAAAGTTCGGGAGTTGACAAATGGCGAAGGAACACACGTTGTTCTTGAATGTGTTGGTCTAATGCCTGCTTATGAGATGAGCCTTGGTGTAGTGAGGGCTGGTGGGGTTATCAGCCGTGTCGGGGTGCCTCAGTATGAGGATGCTCCCATCGGCTTTGCTAGTCTTTTCGGGCGTAATATAACGCTGACGGGGGGACCAGCGCCAACGCGTGCATATATGGAAGAATTATTGCCGGACATCCTTAACGGAACAATTGAACCTGGTCGTGTATTTGATGTAACCGTTGATCTGGATGGGGTTCCAGAAGGTTATCGTGCCATGGACAAACGTGAAGCGCTCAAAGTATTAATTAGACCTTAATAAAATACTGGTTAAGAAAGGAGATAAGAACTATGCCAGAAAAACAAACAGCAGGGCGAGATTTGCTTGGAGAATTCGCTCCTAAATTCGCAGAACTTAACGATGATGTATTATTCGGTGAAGTTTGGTCCCGAGAGAATGAATTGTCTCCTCGCGATCGCAGTGTGATAACGGTTAGTGCTCTAATCGCTGGTGGGAACTTTGAACAATTGCCAGCTCATTTACAAAGAGCAAAAGCAAACGGTGTTACCCAAGAGGAAATAGCTGAAATGATAACCCACCTTGCTTTCTATACTGGATGGCCAAAAGCGTGGTCAGCATTTAACAGAGCTAAAGAAATCTATAAGGACTAAGGGAGACAAGGGTCATGATTATCAAAGACTTGAAAGATACGATTTTATTCGATACAGGAGAACCTAATCCATTTTCTCAATTTTTCGTAGGTCAAAGTTATTTAAAAATGCTCACACCCGGCCCAAATGCTATTGGGAATGTGACGTTTGAACCGGGTTGCCGTAATAACTGGCATTCTCATGCAGGGGGGCAATTATTGTTTGTTACTGCCGGAGAAGGTTATTATCAAGCTATGGGCGAACCTGCCCAACGCATAAAAGCAGGGGATGTAGTAATCATTCCAGCCGGGGTGAAACATTGGCATGGTGCTGCAGATGACTCATGGTTTGTTCATTTAGCAGCTGCTGGTGATCCGAGCAAGCCAGAAACTGAATGGTTTGAGCCTGTAAATGAGGAACAGTACGTAGAAGCAAATAAAGTGAAATATTGATAATGCTTTAAACCGTGAGACACTTGTAGCGGATGCAAGCTATTCATTCACGAACATTTTCAATTTAAAGAAGAATCTACTTAATAGATATTAAGCTATTTGGGAACTTTAGTTCAATGCTCCATTTTTCATCAAGCTATTGGGCAGGACAGAGTGAATGATGACTGAGTCCAATACTTTATAATTCGGCCGGCAGCACACTTATTATTTTAATCAACAGTAACAAGGACATATATTGTGTAACAATTTATATTTGTCGGAAGACAAGAACATCTGTACAACGGAGGTCGCATA
>NZ_JBFRGE010000161.1:0-3738 GCF_052115185.1 Paenibacillus sp. 2TAB19
ATGGAGGCTCYCTCGTGAAAGCCATGTTCCTTCTCGTTGATCAAATTGGTGTTCAAAGTCTCTAAGACGATCGATCTCATATCCGGATTCATTCGCGCGCAGCGTGCGTTAAATTGCCCCCAGAAGATATAGGCTTGACCATCATCGTCCACAAAGACGGCTGGATCGATYGCATCCCCATGCGGTCCCCCTTCCACAGGCACAGCATTCCGGAAGGGTCCTTGGGGAGTGTCGCTCACAGCAACTCCCTCACTATTGTCCGCAGAGCAGAAATACAAATAATAGAGCCCGTCTTTATAAACACAATCGGGCGCGTATAGGGTAAGCGGTGTTTTCTCTGCATGCCAAGGTACGTCTTCCGATTTGAAGCTAAGACCGTGATCCTGCCAATGAAATAGATCTTCAGATGAAAAGACGCGGTATTCATTGCTGCACCAGAAGGTATCCCCGTCGAGGTCATAGGACCCATAAATGTACATTTTGCCATCATTCCATTGTCGAGCTTCAGCGTCCGGAACGAAATGCTGAACAGGTAATATTGGATTCATCGTAAAACCTCCTTGGTTGCTGCTGGATCAGGGAATGTAAATCGGTAGTTTCCCGATCCGATGACAAGGACATGTCCGTAGTCAGTTTGTTCCGCGTTTACGATCCCATTCACGCTGTCCAACTGCTGTTCACTCTCCAGTATGTCGGTATATCGTTTCGCAGGGATGACGACGTCAGCGGTGGTATTTGCGGGAATATCGACTTCCATCTCAACAAAACCGTTATCCCGTTTTTTCCAGGAAACCGATATCATACCATGGACCGAGAGAAGAGAAGCCTCTACCCAAGAAAATGTATTTCCGAGTTGAGGGTGAATCCGTATTTTCTTGTAGCCTGGTTCTGCCAGATCGATTCCGCCCGCGATACGATAGAGCCACTCTCCAATCGATCCATAAGCGTAATGGTTAAACGAATTCATCCCCTCCGGCCAGAAAGTTCCATCCATCTTGATGCCGTCCCAGTGCTCCCAGATCGTCGTTGCTCCTTGGAGAACGGAATAAATCCACGATGGATACTCCTTCTGAAGCAGCAATTGATAGGCTAGATCGGTGTATCCGAAGCGCGTCAGCACCGGGCACAGATAAGGAGTACCGACGAATCYGGTCGTTAAGTGGATCCCGTTCTCTTTAATATGATCGGCTAACATCTTGACCGTACGATCGCGATCCGTTTCTTCTAATAAGTCAAACATTAAAGCAAGAACGTATGCCGTTTGAGTAGGAGATGCTACCCTCCCGCCAGGAGTAACGAATTCATGTCGAAATGCCGTAATAATGTTCTCGTGCAGGTCTTTATAAGCAATTGCATCTTCTGAATTGCCAATTACCGCCGCGGCCTTCATCAACAATTCCGTTGAATAAGCGTAGAATGCTGTGGCAATTAAGTCTTTCGGCGTTGCTCCAACATGGCTATTTTCCTTGGCATCGAGCCCGAGCCAATCTCCGAAATGAAACCCTGAATTCCAAAGATATTCATGATCACCTTGTGAACGAATATATTCTACCCAGGCTTTCATACTCGCGTACTGTTGTCGCAGCACGCGTATGTCACCGTAACATTCGTACAAGGTCCATGGACAAATAACGGCGGCATCGCCCCAAGCGGACGAACCATAACCTGCTGCCGGAACATCCGGAATCACGTGGGGAACTCTTCCATCCGGTTCTTGGTCAACCGCCAAATCCCTTAACCATTTCTCAAAGAAAGGAACGACATTCATATTGAATGCTGCAGTCCGAATAAACACCTGGGCGTCGCCTGTCCATCCCAGTCTCTCGTCTCGTTGAGGACAATCCGTTGGGACGTCTAGGAAGTTTCCTTTTTGACCCCAGACTATATTGTGCTGTAGTTGATTAACCAGTTCATCAGAGCATCGGAAGCTGCCCGTTCGCTCCAAATCTGTATGAATGACGCAGCCGATCATGCGCTCCAGCAGGAGGTCATTAGGAAAACCGATCACTTTGACATAGCGAAACCCCTGAAAAGAAAATGTCGGTTCGAACATTTCCTCTTCTCCGCCACGACATATATAGGTGATGGTCTGCCTTGCCATACGAAGATTGTCGATATAGAAATTCCCTTCTCGATCCAATACTTCCGCATGCTGCAGTTTAATGACGGTACCAGCGTCTGCTCTTACAGTAAATCGAACCCAACCCACCATATTTTGACCCATGTCAACGACAGTCTCACCTTTTGGCGTAGTGATGACTTGAATTGGCTTCAGAGATTCAACAATACGGACCGGTTCGTTTTCTTGAGCGACCAAAGAGGTTACTGGAGGTTTAGGGAGGGACACGGCTTCCCATCCTCCATCTTCATAACCGTAAGCAGACCAGCCGTCTATGCCGAGTCTGGCATCATAGGTTTCACCATGATACAGTTCGGACATTAGCAGCGGTCCGGTTGTAGAGCGCCACTCGCGGCTAGAAACAATGGTCTGCTCGGAGCCATCGGACAATTTGATGTGCAGTTGGATTCGAACGGCTCGGCTTTTTCCGTAAAACTCATTCTTTCCTTCCCAAGCCAGGTGCCCTTTATACCAGCCGTTACCTAACATGCAACCTATTGCATTGTAGCCTTCTGCGACCAGATGGGTAACATCATATGTTTGATATTGGAGCCGCGTATGGTAACTTGTCCAACCTGGATTAAACAACGTATCGTCTGCAGGAACACCGTTCACATACAATCGGTACAAGCCCAAAGAGGTCGCATAGATTCGCGCGGATACCACTTTCTTGGGTATAGTAAATTCGTTGCGCATGTAATCGACAGGTTCATTCTGTTGGGTTGGAGCAATCCAATTGGCTACCCATTCTGACGGCGACAGAAATGCGGTCTCCCAGAACGATGGTTCGCTCCATTCCGACACACCACCTAGATTATCCCATATGCGTATTCTGAAATAATAGCGGGTTCTGGATTGTAACACCTGACCAATATATTCAATGTGCACATTGTTATTAGACATTGTTTTACCAGAGTCCCATACTAGATTCTTTATACATTCAAGATCTAGACCTACTTGAATCTGATAGGCCGTTTGTATAAAGTTCCTTGATTCCGCAATGATCTGCCAACTTAAACGAGGGTGCATGTCATCTATTCCCAATGGATTCTTTCTATAGTTCACACGAAGATTCACCACTTTACTTCTGGACACGTTAATCCTCCCTTATCGAAAACATTAATCATGCTGAATCAGTTCTCAATTACTCCAATTGTTATRATTTACGATCGAGTGATAGTCCTTCAGCAAAGTCCGGGGAATCGTCTCAATTAACTCCTCTAGCGTCCATGGGCCGACAGAATACTTGAATTTGGACATCGTTTTCAAACTCCCTTGTATGTTTATTCCTTACTCCTTCACGATAATCGATCAGCTACCATAAAACATGGATTTGTTTGTTATTTGTCCCCTACAATTTTGAGGTAAAGGCGCCTGACATGTGGTTTGGTTCGACTTTAGGTTCTACACCGCCTACCAACGAGTCCATGCCAATTTTATTAGGTACCACTAACGCCAATACTATTGAAAAACGCATGGAACTCGGCTATCTAACCCAGATCCATGCGTGAATACTCTTGACTTGTGTTATTTAGTCACAGAACTGAAAACTCTTCAAATTAAACAACCTTCCATCCGAACGGCCTTTGAAGACGAGATAACCGGCATGTACGCCGGAA
>NZ_JBFRGE010000162.1:0-3684 GCF_052115185.1 Paenibacillus sp. 2TAB19
AGTTCGGAATCTACGCTAATCTGATATTGAGTCATACCAAAATCCCTCCAATGAATGTTGTCTCGACAACTCCATTCTAAACGAGGATTCTGGCTATGGCTCCCTTTTTTTGAGATCCTAGCTTTTTACACAAGTATACGGACTCAACTTAAACGCGAGGTAAAATGCAGAAAGTTACTGCCAAAATCCATCATAGCTCCTCCAAAAGACAAATAAGAACACATGCACGCAGTCAGCGAAGGTATGCCAACTCCGCTCCCGTAGCAAACTAACACTGCTTGCCAAACAAACCATAGGGAGTGTTGGATGATGCGTGAAGGATTGATACCTGCCGTTCTTGGAACTGTGGTTACGGCTTCTGGCGCTACACTGCTGAAGAGCAAGTATAAGCTTATAGGTACGGGTGTTCTCGGCTTCGGTCTTGCCCATGTCATTCTTGGGGCGATCGATTTAGTCGAGCATCGTTAGTTTGGCAAGTCAAGTCATCGAATAGGAGAGGCGGCTTAATCGCCCCTCTCCTCCTTTTTCACAAGCCTCAGCTTCTTGTTTTCCAGCATGAACATATAGGTATATTCCTGCTGCTCATCCTCTGTCGACTCCAGCACAAGCTGACCTGCTTCGATATAGGGCTCGCTCTCGGGAGCCAGGCTAAACTGATCTAATAACTGCCCTTCTACCTCGAAGCTAGCTTGATATGCATCGTCTTCACTCACTACATATACATAAACAGCATCCGCGCGGCATTTGTTCTGGATAGGTTGAAAATAGTACAATTCAACGCCTTCGGACGCCAAGCTGCCCAGTTTGCGAGGTTGGTCGGATCCGCCTTCCGAGACGATCTGCGTATCAGATAAACTCCCGACACTTGTCTCAGTTCCGTCCGTTCGCTTGAACACGACATCATAGTCGCCGGATGATATGTAATCCGTCTCTTCTCCTAGACATGACGGCGCTCCCAGCGATTCCGTTACTCCGCCGTCTTCCGTCAACGGCAAGACATGCAGCTCTCCATATTCCCCTTGTCCGACAGCCCGAGGAGCACCAGCGAACTCAGCACTCTCGGCAATCACGGGTTGTTCTTCTGTATTCGATTGAACTTGCCCGCAGGCACTCAACACGGTTGCTACCATGAACAACAATACGAATTGCTTCATCATTGGCATTTCCTCCATAATTAGTCGGTTAACCAATAAACGTCAATGAAGCACGCAATGTTTCAGCACAAGCCACGCTTCAGCAGCTTAATAAGGGTTCTCTACCTGCATAATATCCATARAAGGAATTTTCGTCAGTTCGCYTGCGTACTCGACATGTACAAGCTTCGTCCTCGAGTCCATCTTCACGATAATGCCGCGAGGCTGCTCAGCCCAATTCCAGACGGTGAACAGAAGCTCGATTTCTTCCCGCTGCGCTTCGACCAAGCGCTCACCAAGCTCCTCCATTTGGAACTCGTCCCGCGTCGGTCGTTTCGGTCCTTTTGATGCCATTCCATTGCCCTCCCTCTATTCCGTAACCCGCTTATAATCAGTCSTTCAGAAACATTAACGTTATCATGAATGGCCTCCGGTTGCCACAACGATTTTGAGGAAACGTCTATCGAGGCTATTCGAAGATGAGCGACCTACAAGTTTGCGTAGCAAACTCACTTCGGAAGCCAGGGAATGTTTTATCGCCAATAAGAATTTGTTCTTCCGCAATGCTCGGAAACTTCTAAATTCTTATGTGGTAACAAAAATGACACAATTTCATGACATCACTCTGCACTTGCCTTCAATAATTATCAGAATAGTTCAACACATCGACAATTATTTTTAAGGAAGCGTTAAGATTAGATCCGTATACTAGTCCTATCAACCCCACAGTTGATGACGAGCTAGGACAGACCCACAGCAATGTGGGTCCTCTACACTTTTACTTCCATTTTTTTCGTACTCCTGTCCCTTTTTGACATAACCCAATTGTAAAAGAAGGAAATTTACAGTAAAATGATGTATGCTTTAGCTTAACAGTTACATCTTGGACCTTACGTAGGAGGACACTTTAAATGCATAACTGTGTTTGTCAACAACAGATTGAGGCGTTGAGAACAGAGATGGTTCGTGTGTTTGGAGTATCCAATAGCTTTTCGGACAGAGTGGTTATACAGATAAGTCAGGAGCTCGACAAAAAGCTGATGGAGTACACGAAATGTAGCTCCAGGATTCAAAAAACAGATAACGGCGATACATTATGTTACTAAAACGCATTTACTTTCCCGGCCCCCGCGGCCGGGTTTTTATTTTGCCCATCACTTTGTCGAAGTCAAGCCGCGAACAATACCCCTGCCAACAACCCGCTGCTCTATCCTGCTATATCCGTGAATATACTTCTTTGTAGCTTGCGGTATACAACTGAAGATAGGCATACGAAAGGAGCAATGGCATGGAAACGTTCGGACGAGGTTGTCTGTATATTATTTTGGGCGTTATCTTCGTTATGATATTGGCATTTATCGTCGGAGGGACGATTACGATCCCTTGGTTTATTTTGCTGCCGCTTATTGTGCTAGCGTTTTGGGCCGCCTCTAAGAAAGGCAAGTAACGCCCTCGCCCTCGCCTCGCAAACGCGCCAGGAAGCGCACAAAGGCTGCTGATTCATCAATCAGCAGCCTTCGCACATCTTAACCGATCAATTCTTTTTATTCCAGCTATCCTTAAGCGGTACGATGCGGTTAAATACAAGTCTATCGGCAGTTGTATGCTTGTTATCCAAGCAGAAATAGCCATGACGGAAAAACTGCAGCCTCCGCTCCAAAATTTCGGCTCCATGTTCCGCCTCCGCCACATACGGCTCGATCCGAGCATCCCTGACGACGATTAGCGAATCCGGACTAACGCGCTCCGTCCAATCCCCGTTAGTCGGCGTATCCTTTTCCGAATCCTCTAGCAGCAGCTTATCGTACAAATGAACGTCGGCCTTCAAGGCGTGATCCGCCGACACCCAGTGAATCGTCCCCTTCACCTTGCGCCCGTTAAATCCTGTACCGCTCTTCGTCGTATGATCATAGGTGCAGCGAAGCTCAATCACCTCTCCGGTAACCGAATCCTTAATCACTTCCTCGCAGCGAATAAAATAAGCGCCCTTCAATCGAACCTCGGCATTCGGAGTTAGTCGATGAAAGCCCTTCGGCGGATTTTCCTCGAAGTCGTCTCTTTCGATATAGATCGTTTTGCCAAAAGGAACTTCCCGCTTCCCAAGCTCCTCATTCTCGCTGTTATTCTCGATCATCAATAGCTCGGTTTCATCGTCTGGATAATTCGTTATGACGACTTTGAGCGGATTAAGCACCGCCATAACAGTAACTGTCGATGCCTTCAGCTCCTGTCTTAGACAATGATCGAGCAAGGAAATATGCACCGTGCTTTGCGTACGGATACTGCCGATCTCCTTGATGAAGCCGCGTATGCTCTCGGGCGTGAATCCTCTCCTTCTTAAACCGCGGAGCGTCGGCAATCTCGGATCGTCCCAGCCGTCTACATAACCGCCCTCGACCAGTTGCCGCAGGAAACGCTTGCTCGTCACGACGCCCGTCAGACTTAGGCGGCCGAACTCCCTTTGCCGCGGCGGACTGTCTATGCCGAGCTCCCTAAGCACCCATTCGTACAAAGGCCGATGATCCTTGAATTCGACGGAGCAGAGCGAATA
>NZ_JBFRGE010000163.1:0-3646 GCF_052115185.1 Paenibacillus sp. 2TAB19
CGGAGAACTTTAGTTGAATACAACATGGAGCAGATTGCGATCGGGCAGCTGCTCCATTTTCATTAAGCTAAAGGGAGGAGAGTTGAGTGGAACATAGAATATATTACATAATAAATACTCATGCTTGGAGGTTGGATTGTTACGGAAGAGGATTTTTTAGATATGCTTCAAATTGGTTAGAAAAACTTCCACAGAATTTGTGTCGAAGCAGGTATTTATCATGGATTAGACTTATTCGGGTATAACCTTTGATAACTATTTATTTTCAGTTGATTTTGCAGGCTCGAAATATCAATACTCCACATTAATGTACTCTATTCTTAAAACTTGCCACTTCTTCAATTATGTTTTTAAAGATGCAGTCTTGGTTTGTAATTCGCTCGTTGGCTCAGAATTCAAAGGGGCATTTAATGAGGGTGTMACCTTTACGGATAATACATATCATTCGGAACCCTCACAGAGTGATATCTAGCTGACATGATAAAATAAAAAACCTTTGAGCTAAAGAGGAACTTTAGTTTTATGGACTATTATTTATATGGTGAAGAAACAAATGTGAATCTCTTTGGACAATTTTTTCAAATCATCAATCGAGGAAAAGAAACTTGGTATGCGGTTGGTAAAGAGACCCCAGTGCAATTAAGAAGTACATATATATGCTGGGTTATCCTATTTCAGAGCGAGTACGCTAATGGGTAAATTATATGATGAATTTCTGGAGGGATTAGGGTTTATGAACAAACGAATGGGTATGAAAATATTTGTAATTTTAATGACTAGTATTTTGCTTATAAGTTGTGAAATGAATCAATCCTCCGAATCCAAAGTTGAAGAAACAATGAAAGTAACTGAACCAACAACTGAACCAACAACTGAACCAACAACTGAACCAACAACCAATCCCAAAATAGAACCGATTGGATTGGTATCCGACTTTGACCAGTCGCTTTCTGATGAAAATATTCAGGCTTATTATGGCTTAGGGTGGGAATCGTTGGATCAGGAGTATTCCTTATATATTAAAGCATTTTTTCAACGTGTATTATTTCTTGAAGATTATATCAATATCGAAGGTAGCGAACAGCAAATAGACCCRGTWTCTGAGATTCGGAAGAGTGAAGATGTAAGCAATCAATTGTTAGGTATTAAATTTACTAATCCAATAACTACAACAGTAGATCAGTTACCAAAAGGAATCATTGAAATATGGTTTAACATCAACAAAGAAAAACTCTTTATGTATATTAAATTACAAGACAATAAATGGTACTCTTATACAGTTCTCGACGGACTTTTTACAGGCGACATGAAAATCATGGAGGAAGTGTTATCTAGTATTTTATCCGATAATAGAGCTTAATTTATGCTTTCTCGGTACGATGCAGTTTAATTACGAATGCTCGCTTATTGGCAGGAATTCGCCAGAGGATGAATCGTAACCTGGATTGAATGGGACGAGAGTCTTCAGAGTGAGCGCGCATGTGGGAACAAAGGGGCGAGTTTTCGCTCCTTTTTTGTGTGCGCCCAGCATGGGCGCTTTCAGTAGGGTTATAGCCCCTGAATGGCGAAGGCATTAGTAGCCATAGCTCAAGGCAAGGGGTGTCCACCGTTAAGGTGTCTGAAGGAAGCCGGCGGCAAATCTCAGGTCTGAGGAACACGAACCTCATATAAGGCTAGTGTACGTTGGACAAGACTGCACAACAAGTCAAAGCTCACACTGCTGAAGGCGTACGAAAGTAGATGGGGCAGATAGATGGAGCGGAAGATAGCATTTCTTACCTGGGGAGATCTATATGGAAGGCGAAGTAAACTTCGTAACCTTGCTCGATAGAGCATGTTGAACGTACATAAGTCAGTAGAGGCCATAGTACGCAGATTGTCGCACAGATGCGGAAGGGCTGAACATGGAATAGGAAAGTAAGCGACTTGGCGTTCGATACTGTCACGAGATAATATGCTGTCAGCGCTAGCGAGGGTCGAAGCGAACAAGGGAAGTCTTGGCATAGATGGTATGTCGGTAAAAGACTTACGCAGACACATCGTACAAAACTGGCAAACGATTCGCGAAAGTATATGAAATGGAACCAAAGAGCCTAGTCCAGATCGTCGGGTCGAAATCTCCAAACTGAACGTTGGAACTCGGTTTTTAGGCATACCAACCGTGACAGACCGCCTCATTCAACAGGTGATCACGCAAGTATTAACAAACACCTGTATTTGACCCCACATTCTCTGAGCAAAACTATGGATTTCGCCCTCAAAGGCGAGGGTATGACGAGGTAAGGAAAACGCGCAGTTACATGCAAGAGGGTCATCACATTGTGTTAGATATCGACATAGAGAAATTCTTCGACCGCAACCATCATGACCGTTTAATGGCAAGCTAGCGGAGCGAGTAGCGGATAAAACCGTGTTGAAGCTCATTCGTACGTATTTACAGGTGGGATCTATGGAAGGAGGTCTTGTCCAAGCATCAATGGAAGGAGCGCCGCAAGGAGGGCCACTGAGTCCATTGGTATCTAATGTCGTCCTTGACGAATTAGACAAGAAATGGAGCAGAGCAATCTTCGCTTCGTGAGATATGCCGATGATATCATTTACTTGAAAACGTGGAAAGCAGGGCATCGCATGATGATGTCCATTGAGGTCGGCGGGGTTCAATTGAGTATATAAAATATTAAGCCAGGATATTTAGTCAGCGTACGCGGACGTGAATTTCAGTTAGTAGTGAAAGCTAATCCTAAAACGGTTGAACTTCAATCAAAAGTTGTGCCGTACACATTAAAACACCCGTATGCAGAGATTCAAGAAATGCAGATTCCAGAAGGTTGGACCGACTCGGAAAAGATGCCTCACAAGCTGTGAACCCTTTCTGTGAGTGAGATTTGCTACGACAATAAGATTGGCTGTGATTGTATAAAAAAGGTACTTCAGGTGATCAAAATGACTGAAAAAAATGTGATGATTCAAGCTGTCGAAGGTAAAGACAATAAGCCCATTCGTGATACCTTCGTTTCAGAAAAAACGTCGATTGGTAAAGATTTCACGCGGCGAACCGCCGGTAGTCAACTATCATAGCTGGTACCTATAAAAGCATAATTGAATTCGTCTGGAGGCCAGCTACTGTAAATGGCCTTTTATTTATATGTCTGCTTGGACAGTGTGTTTGCTTCTTGGCTACTTGAATAGGTATTCAACTGAGGCATGCGATATTGAAGGTGTGCTTTTTATTGGAATTTTAGATGGTTTTTTTTGCTAAGTGTTTCGGCTGTACATGTGACGAGTGAGAGGAATTACGATGTGACTCAAAGTATTAATTAAACAGATATGTTAAATTTTTAACACTTAAACTTCCTAATTATACTAATTTATGATATACTCGTAAAAAATGGAGGAGTGATAAATTAATGAAAAGAATTACATTATTAAGCGCTTTCACAATTGTGTTCCTGTTGACAGGTTCAATTGTGTGGGCGAACTATGATCAATGGTCATCGTTTAAGAAAGATGAAGGTGTTATTCAATCTCAAGATGGTATCTTAACTAAAATTCCTAGTGATCAAGAAAAGCTAGAAGTTGTAAATTCTATTGATCCAGCTCTAGGAATCCCACTGAAAGAATTAGGATCAGCGACGCCTGTAAATGG
>NZ_JBFRGE010000164.1:0-3565 GCF_052115185.1 Paenibacillus sp. 2TAB19
TCTTGGAAGTTGCTCCAACAACCAGAAATTTCTTGTCCGCCCCCGACAAATAATAATCGTTCAAATTTTTACTTAGATCGATTCCATTGTCCAAGATAACTTTGGCGTTCGTGATTGGTTCACCATGTTTGTCGGCAAAGAGGCTTGTCCCCTCATTCCCGATTTGGAGTAACTTTAACGGTTCAAGCAAACGGTCAATGTTGATTATGCCTCCGATTACGACACCATCTCTTTGGAACATATCAATGATGTAATCGTCTTGTTCAATTTGCACGGACATCCATCTCTGAGTCGAAACAGCCTTAGGGATTTGATTGGAGTGAATCAAATCAACAATATAGCTTTGAATACCTTCTCTTTTGGCAAAAGGGATGTCCCGTTCCAGCGAAATATCCATATAATCTTCACGAGCTCCAACATACACAAAGAAGGCGCTTAATGAATCGTACAAAGCAATATCGCCGGCCAACTTTCCATTTAAGGATATCTTCTCCATTATATAGTCATCATATGTTTTAGCCCCATTGAGACTGTTTAGATCATGTCCTTCCCAAATGATGGATGCCAGATAGGCATCAACATCGTTAAGATCGGAATCGATTTGGCTCATGTACATATTCAAGGTCTTATCATAGGAATCCGCTACTTGTTCCCGGACCGTGTGGATAGAGTAGTAATTATTGTAAAGCAACATGCCGATAATTGGCATAGTCATGAGAATTACGCTAGCTATCATCTTGTAACGTAATGATCTTCGCCACCAAGGCCGTTCAAGAGTCCCCATACCTCCAGTTTCCTACCTTTCTTGTTTTACCATCGATAAATTATGATGTCATACACTTGTCTCGTTTTATGCAATCGTACATAGAATAATAGTATGAAACAGTGGTTCTGTCGATGGTACAAGGTTGTGCGGCTGTACAGAAAAGGAAAGAGAGATATGGGGATCTAAAAAGACTTCATCCGGTTTTCTAACGACTGGATGAAGTCTTTAGACGTCTCGTTATTTGACTATGACCCGTACACGACCAAGGTTCATCACTTGCGTATAAGGATCATTGACATCGCCCTCCCTGTTCGAGGCGGCACGCAAAACTGGGTAGTATGTGCCAGGTTTAAAGAATCGATATGAAGTCTCCACAATTACTTGAGTGGCGTCTTCGTTCATTTTGCTAAAAGCTGCTTCAATTGGATAGGTGCCTTCTCCTTCAAAATCCCATCTCGCCGATACAATCTTGCCGGTCCCAGGAGGTAATTCAATGACTGCCGAGAACGAAACGGCCTCGCCTTTGGCAACCTCCGCCCGCTCAATGCCATTCACCTTCAATGTAACTACAGGTTGAATGCCTCCGCGCAGAGCTGCTCCCGTCGGCAMGACGACCTGCCCATCGACGACATCATAATCCGTGCCACTAGGAGGTGTAATGCCATTCTCCACCCAAGCACTAAGATCACGAAGTGCTTGATGAAGTGCGCCGAGATAACTTACATCATGCAAATCGTCGTAGCCCTTGCTCATATCGCCGTGCAAGGCGTGTTCGATAAACCATAGTCTAAACCGATTATCTAGTTCTTCTCCCAATGCTTCTTCTACCTTGGTTCGATACCAGTCGGCTTGCCACGGATACGCGCTCTCATCCATCAACGCTTCCACAACGATCATCTTGCCCTCGAACCTTCCGCTCTGAACCGAACCGGCTGCGGAATATGCGACCGACGGTCCAATCAAGACGTTACGCTGCGGATACAACGGTTGACCGTTTTCATCCCGAAATTGATCATACACATAAAAATCGCTAGTAGGTACTTGGTGGCGGTGATACGTCTGTAGGGCAATATAATCCGAGTTATCAAGCAAGACTTCATCACCAGGTTTAATATGGTTCAAGAATTCCATTGGCTGATTCCCGAAGATTGAAGATCCTATGGTGACTGAATTACCGTTAATCTGTCCGAGTGGAACTTTCTGTCCGGCAGCCTCGCCACTGATGAAAATAACGTAGGCTCCATCCAAATACAAGTCCCCAACAGGCGCACTCTCAAGCTGCAAAGTTGGCTTGGATTCCGCATTGCCCAATTTAGATTTCCAAGCTTCGTCTACTCCTGTCTTTACCTCAGCATCAATAGCTGGATCCTCTTGCACAGCAGGCCTAACAACCTCAGATATGACGGACTTGAAATGAAGACGATCCCGTGATGCGGAGCCATTCGGGTCGGCGCCAAGATAGCCGGGTACTGTCCAGAAGTCATCAAAATAAGTGCGGTCATCCCGGTAAATAGCCCAACTTAAGATAGATAGCGGACTTTGCGTCAGATGCTGGTGGGAGTGGAGAAACCAAGCCTTCGGTGGGAACCCCATACGGGTCACTTCTTCAAACGCATGTCTTTCTTCATCATTCAATCTTGCATAAATATCCCCGCTGCCGCCTGGCTCCAATGCGTCAACGATGTCAGGGAACTTATTTCTAAGTATTCTCATCGCATGAGCACGAATCATAAATCCATAAGGTATGGCCATGGGAGAACCGATTACATATGGCACGGCTCCCTCCCAAACATTTGTTGTTTTTTCGATGCAGCCTAGTGTTTTAAACCCGCCGCCGCTACCGCCGTAAACATAACCATAAGGGCGATGAGGACCATATAATTCTGATGCTTTGAATCTGGAATATTGCGCCACGGCTGCACTCGCGCGATAAATCCGAGTATAGTCATTTGTGGACATGCCACCCATATTGGATTCTACAAAATATGCTCCGCTGGATACCGCGAATCCAATTTTGCTTTCTGCACCAACCTTGCTTTGCTCCGAATTTTCACTCCCTTGAACCGGAGCAAGAAACTGGAAGAATCGTTTTTCATARCTTTCTTTAGGTGGGAAGTAAAATGAAAATCTAGTATTCGTACCTTCGAATCCTCCGTGAATATATCGATGCCGGACCGGAAAATCTCGCCATTCGTCGACATCCACATAGGGATGTTGGAATTCAGGATCCTGTGTCCCATCATAAACGGCAGATGACGAAGCCGCATGTTGCGAATTAAGTTTCATTTTTTACCTCCGAACGTAGATTTTTTATGACAATATGATGTTGCAGGGCATGTGAGTCCGCTTCGAATGCCATGTTAGTAGACGGTTCAATAATCATTATAAAAGTATATCCCCCCCCTTTCTAACACTTAGAGGACTTGTTGACTGACATTTTGATGACCGCAAACTTAAATAAAGTTGTTAAATATCCTGCCGACCATTTTAAACCCGTCACTTCAAAAGTTATTGGTAACTTTCGGGGGAAATCGTACTTATTCGGTCCTCTAAGATGTTCGAAATTTTTCAGCTCAACCCCAGCAGCCGAGATCCGATATGTAAAAACATTTTCACCAACTGGGATATGAGGGCCAACTATTGGATGCGCATCAAGTGTGATTAAAAAACAAAACCACGGAAACCATTGATCCTTTTGGTGTGCGTTAAATCAACAAATAAGGATAAATACGAATGGCTTATGTGGCTAAGGATACAAGTTCTTGTCCATTTCGGTTAAGGATATAAGTTCTTGTCCTC
>NZ_JBFRGE010000165.1:0-3526 GCF_052115185.1 Paenibacillus sp. 2TAB19
TCCCATCATCCTTTTCTTCAATTTAACTACAGGATGAACTCCTGCGAATTCATGAGTCTGAGTGAGGAAATTGAATCATTTCGAGGGAGCTTAACAAAAAAAGGGAGCAGCTGCCGTAATGCAAACTGCTCCTTGTATGTTTTCGCACCCATTACTTCAAAAGATCTTGGTAATTTGGAGGGAAATCGAACTTATTCGGTCCTATAAGATTTTCGAAATTATTTAGCTCAACCCCAGCAGGTGAGATCCGATATGTAAAAACATCTTCACCGACTGGGATATGAGGTCCGACTGTTGGATGCACATCAAGTTTGATTAAAAAATCAAAACCACGGAAACCATTGACTCTTTCGGTGTGTGTTACATCAACAAAATAAGGATAAATATCTGGTGATCCTGGTACTAAAAATACATCTGAATATACCTCAGCAAGCTTCTCTCGCATATGCGGTAGTAAAAGTAACACCAGCATATCTTGAAGTTGCAGTTCCCTCGAGTCCTCAAGTGGCTTCTTACCGATTGCATTACAAATAGTGGTTTGCGTTCCGACCATTGAAAGTAGGATTACAAAGCAAATTAAAACTTTCAAGAGAATTCCCCTCTCTTTACTTATTTCACCTATCACAAATTAATCTGTCCAGGTAAGGGAAGTGTATTCATTAGTGTAATCTGCCCATTACTACAACGAACAATGGCAATCGATCGCGTGGCCGGTTGCCGTCATGTCGTTGAGCTATTTCCTCCCGTTAGCGGATTGACCGAAAGCTCTCATGTGTAATATAACAAAAGCCGATGAGCCCTTTGGAGCAGCGGGTACCTTCATCTAATGGCTTGTGGCTAAGGATACAAGTTCTTGTCCATTTCGGTTAAGGATATAAGTTCTTGTCCTCGAGTTTGGACAAGAACTTATATCCTTAAAACAAAAAAACCGCTATTTACGCGGTTTCATATGCATATATGTTCTTGTCGTCCGACACATGGCTTGTGTCACAATCGTGTTGTTGTTTTAGTTCATATATTTTATAGCTTTTATTTCTGTTTGGTGTTTGATGTGCTTTGTCTAACAAAAATCTACTCCAGACATCTCTTTAGATAAGCAGAAAGCAGCCTCCTGTTCAATCATTATTTAAAACAGACATTTTGTTGAAAGTTACAGATCTCGGCAACTCGACACTTCGGATCTCCGCTCACGCTCAATAAACCGAAAGCGGATTTCTGATCTACTGCCGGTTTATTGTTTTGAACTAAAGTTGCTAATGTAACGAAGTTGCCGATCGCGCTGACAGCTTTGTCCTGGTGGTTAATTGAACTAACGTCTCCCGTTAGAATTCCTGTAAAACGAATAATTTGGAGTTTGAACAAAAACGAGCGCCTCGTTACGATGGGATTATGCAACGGGTCAAAAGCCCTTTWAATCCACATCAGGAGGTCGCTCTATCATRAAGTTTAAGGCACAAGACAAGCAAAATCAACTCATAGAAAACATTACCGTCCATCACTTGGTTATCGGCGTAGACATCGCCCAAGAATCCCATGTAGCCCGCGCTGTCAGCTTTCGTGGAATTGCTCTAGGAACTCCACTCGAGTTCGGTAACCATCGTGAAGGWTTCAATTTGTTCGCACATTGGATTCAGGATMTACTYAAATCMWACAAGCTTAGYAGCGTCATAGTTGGCATGGAGCCAACTGGCCACTACTGGTTTAGCCTTGCACGTTGGCTCCTCGATCAAGACATTGAGCCYGTTCTKGTTAATCCTCATCTCGTCAAAAAGAACAAAGAAAACCGAGATAATACACCTTCTAAAAGTGACTATAAAGATGCACTCGTCATTGCAGACATGGTCAAAAACGGGTATTACTCCCCCGTTCGTTTTCATCCAGAAGCTTTYGAGGAACTTCGCATTCTAATGGCAAACCGAGAAACGGTTACTAAACGCCTTAACGCCGCCGTTAATCAGATTCATCGCTGGGTGGACATTGTCTTTCCTGAACTTCGTCAAGTCTTTAAAATCCTTACTTGCATTAGTGCGATCGCAACACTAAGACTCTTCCCTTTACCGAAAGAGATCAGTGAGTTAACTACGGAACAAGTACTTTGCGGYTGGAAGCAATATGTAAAGCGGCATGCTGGAGTTAAACGTGCTGAACTGCTCATTTCACTTGCAAAATCCAGTGTGGGCACCACTCAAGCACTCCACGCTTACAAGCTCCATCTTGGGCAATTACTCGAAGAGTTTGACCTGGCAACGCGTCAGCTTGAACAAATTGAGCACGAGCTCCGCCTCATTCTTGAGCGTATTCCTTATGCACAGAAGCTTYTTGAARTACGCGGTGTYTATGTAACAAATCTAGCTGGTGTACTCGGGGAGGCTGGWGATCTAAGCGGATATACGCACGGAAATGCTTTACTTCGTCATGCTGGGYTAAATCTAGCTGAGGCTAGTTCTGGAAAATGGCGAGGAAAGATGGTGCTCAGCAAACGAGGCCGGCCACGTTTACGTCATTTTCTTTATCTCATGACGATGAGTATGGTTATGACAAATCCAGAAATTCGAGCCTCACATCGTTACAATGTAGAGGAAAAGAAMCTGAAGAAGATGAAATCCATCATGAAATTAATGGGTAAAGTAGCCCGAATGCTAATCGCTTTGGCTAAAAACARGACCGCTTACGAACCGATCAAGGTATTCCCACAAGCAGCATAAAACCTATTAATCCTCATCARCTCATGCATTCGCAGGATGACAAGAAGCACGGAGTATCGGGATACGTTACGCAAAAGGGCTATGACCCGTTCCGTTAGAAAGACCGACCTCCACCCCTTAGTTAAGACGTGACGAAGGAATGAAAGGGCTATGACCCGTTGAGACATGGGAGCGAGAATCGCTAAGGMGAAGTGGAGATGTGCGCATAATGGAACAATATGGGTGATTCCTATCCACCCTTTATTTACGCATGCCTTTTTCCCCATCTCCCAGCTACCGGCTCTCCCATCATCCTTTTCTTCAATTTAACTACAGGATGAAMTCCTGCGAATTCATGAGTCTGAGTGAGGAAATTGAATCATTTCGAGGGAGCTTAATAGTGTGTCGCCTACAATAAATCAGCAATCGCTTTTTCAGTTTCAACTCTCAGATGATTCGGTGATTTGACCGCATAATTGATACTCGCTAATTCAAAAACATAAGCATCTTCTTTAGCATTATAATAACGCAGCATTTGCTTATTACCCAACCTTACTGATTTATTGTTTTTGAACTCCTTAGATAAGTCCCACTTACTTTTTGATAAAGTTATGGTAACCCCATTTGAGTACTTAATAGTAACTGAAGGATTTACAAATCCATCATCGTATTTTTCAACAGAATTTATCTCCCATTTATCCGGTAAAGAAGGAGTATGATCTACCATTAGCACCTCCCCAACTTTTTGTATTGAAATCGAAGTACTCTTATCGGATTCTTGAAAAATTGAACAACCTGAAATTATAAACAAGTTAAATATGAAAAAAACTAATACTTTATTC
>NZ_JBFRGE010000166.1:0-3424 GCF_052115185.1 Paenibacillus sp. 2TAB19
TTTCCGACTTCCTTGGCCTCCTGTACGACCTGTTGCTTAAACTCTAATGTGAATCTTCTACGTTGCATAAAAAATCCCCTCCACTGGTTCTGCTTCTAGCTTACACTGTTAAGTGGGCTAGTCTCAAATCCAATTTCGGGGCTTAAGAGATAGCAGTAGAGAATTGTAAGTAACTCAGAGGGGCTTCGCCTAACATTATATTCACGCATCGGGCCATTCGGCCCTCGGTCCGGCAGTAGTTAGAAGAGGATTCGAAGAGGCATTTCAGTAGCGGGGAAGCATAATCACCCGGACACACCCGCACCACCTAACCGCATCGCGGCCGGTCCCGTTGGGACTTTAAGGTGGTGGGGCGTCGTGAATACGAGAACGTTAGAGGAAATTCCCGAGTTCTAAAGTGAGAAGAAAATAGAGATGAATAGAAACCAAGACCTATATAAGTAAGTTCTAGATTACTTTGAAACAACATGAGCGATAAAAACGATAAGAACGACAAAACAACAAGAGCGACAAAAACGACAAGAGCGATAAAAACAAAAAGGGCGACGAAACAACAAGAATGAAAAAACAAGAATCGATAACACAAATGCGACTGATTGCTATTCAAGAAGTGGGAACTTCCTCTAACACCATATTCACGCTTCGAGCCATTCGGCTCTCGGTCCGGCACGAAGTTAGAAGTAGAATCAGTGAGGCATTTCAGCAGCAGGGAAGTAGAAGCAGCCGGACACATCCCACCATCTAGCCGCATCGCGGCCGCCCTTCGGACTTAAGGTGGTGGGACGTCGTGAATACAACAACGTTAGAGGAAATTCCCGAGAGAAGAAATAGAGATGAATAAAATCAAGATCAATGAAAGTAAATTCTATATTGCTTGAAACGACATGAGCGATAAAAACGACATGAGCGATAAAAACGACAAGATCGATAAAACATCAAGATTGACAAAACAATAAGAGCGATAAACACAAAAAGGGCGACAATACAACAAGAATGAAAAACAACAAGAATGAAAAACACAAATCCGACTGATTGTTATTCAAGAAGTGGGAACTTCCTCTAACACCATATTCACGCTTCGAGCCATTCGGCTCTCGGTCCGGCAGAAGTTAGAAGTGGAATCGGAGATGTATTTCAGTATCAGTGAAGCAGGATCAGCCGGACACACCCGCACCACCTAACCGCATCGCGGCCGTCCCTTCGGGACTTAATAAGGTGGTGGGGCGTCGTGAATACAACAACGTTATGTGAAAGATGGGCAAATCCAATAAAAGCACTTTGAGGGGTTAATATGAAGCTTAAAGGGACAATTACGGAAGAAGCTTATAGGGAAGAGCTTCTTCGTTCTCATAATTACATTTTTAATTCAATTGAAGGGCAGTATCTTCATAGAACACTTTCGCAATAATTTAAGAAAATTAAAACTGCTTATATTTTGTATTGGACTCCTGAACAAGGAGAAGATTTATTTACAATATTGGTTGATGGAAATACAGTTGCTTTTATAGAAATCGAAGAAATAATCAAAAAGAAATGGTTATTCAAGAAAATAAAAAATCATAAAATTACTAGTTTAAGTACTTGTTCAGTCAAGGATTTCACCAAAGGCTTAAGCAAAACAAATCAAATCAAATTAGAAGTAGCATTAGACTTAAGTAATAGAGAATTTGAACGTAAGAGATAATTGTAAGTAACTCAGGAAGGCCCATCCATCACATAACACCATATTCACGCATCGGGCATTCGCCCTCGGTCCGGCACGAAGTTAGAAGAGGAACCGACGAGGAATTTCAGTAGCAGTGAAGCTTAATCAACCGGACACATCCCACCACCTAACCGCATCGCGGCCGCCCTTCGGGCTTAAGGTGGTGGGACGTCGTGAATACAACAACGTTATCGGAAACCCAGATAAAATAAAAACTACCTTGGAAGTGATCCCGTAAATGACTATAAACAAGAAAAGTTCAAGAACAATAATAGTTAAGAGTGAAACTTTTAGATGGTCCATTTCACCCGATAGTGGATATATTGTTTTTGTTGCAGAGCATAATGATTTCAAAGGAAAAAGAATAGAAGTTTATATTTCTTCAGAAGTAAATAGCTATTGGGAAAACTTCCCCAATGTAAATGAGATGAATGTAAAAGTCATTAAACCAAAAGATGCTGAAAACATAATAAATCAGGCTTTAGATAAAGGATGGGATCCAAAAGAAAAAGGAAAACCAATTGTATTTGATTTAATAGGAGAAAAAATAGAAGAGAAAATAAGAAGTTAAATACACTTGATAGCTCGAGGAAGTCTGGGCATCCGATAACACCATATTCACGCATCGGGCATTCGCCCTCGGTCCGGCACGAAGTTAGAAGAGGATTCGGAGAGGCATTTCAATTTCGGGGAAGCTGTAGCAGCCGGACACATCCACACCCACCTAACCGCATCGCGGCCGCCCTTCGGGCTTAAGGTGGTGGGACATCGTGAATACAACAACGTTATCTGAAACAACCACAAACCGAAAATCAAAACACAAAGGTGATCATATGGCAATTTGGGATTATCAATTAATTCTCTTTCCTATAGGGAATATCTCCGAATTAACTGATGACGGAATGGACTTCATTGGACCCCATACATTTAGTTTTCATAGCGCTATAACTGTAATACGAACGATAGATTTTGTTAAGAATTACTCGCCGGAGAATAAATGGCCGTCATTTGATGATGCTTGTTACTATTGTTTTAATGATGAACAGAGTATTGTGGAAATAGAAATAAATAGTGGAATTCATGAAGAAGAGGCAGAAATTATTTCAATCCGAACCAATATCTATCGAGATGAAGGAAACATTGAAAAAGCTATTGAAATATGCAAAAAACTTTGTAAAGAACTTAATCTTTTGATTTGGGATATGAAAATGAAAAGACAAATTGAAAAATTGAAAATGAATCAAGTATTGAAATTACAATAATGAAATTTAAGGAATTAAGGGCTAAATAATCTTGGGGGTATTCCGAGATGCGTGGTTGCATCAGATAACACCATATTCACGCATAGGGCATTCGCCCTCGGTCCGGCAGGAAGTTAGAAGAGGATTCGGAGAGGCATTTCAGTAGCAGGGAAGCTGGAGCAGCCGGACACATCCGCACCGACTAAGCGCATCGCGCCCGGCGACTTCGTCGCCTTAAGTCGGTGGGACGTCGTGAATACAACAACGTTATCTGCAATTCCTGGAGAGCAAGAGCATGGTGAAGAAATTAATTAGTGTTAAGTCTTTATGCGTGTCCGCTTAATATGAAGGATGTTGAAGAACATAAAGAGCTAAACCAGCATGGCAACATTCAGCAGATCGTAAAGATCAAAACCAGAAGTAAGCGTGGCAACATTCAGCAGATCGTAAAGATCAAAACCAGAAGTAAGTGTGGCAA
>NZ_JBFRGE010000167.1:0-3385 GCF_052115185.1 Paenibacillus sp. 2TAB19
GCCCATGTCATCGTACTTGGGCCATATTTAATTAAGCGCTTTCAAAGAAAACCTAAAGTATTTGTAGTTTTACATGATACATCCGGGAAGTGTATCTTAGTATACTTGTTCATGAAAGCGCGCGCATTCGATGAAAACAATAGGGAGGGTCACCGATGAAATTGTTCAGGAGATCAAGTCTGCTGCTATGTGCGATCGTGAGTACTTCGCTTCTGGTAAGCGCTTGTGGCGGTAATACAAACTCCGGTAACGCAAGCAAAGGTTCCAACGCAGCCTCAAACGGAGCAGCCGAAAATACGAATGGAGATACTGCGGCTCCTTCGGGCGAAAAGACAAAGCTGACTCTAATGATTGCTTGGCCKGGAGATACTAACGCAGCAGAAGAAGAAAAAATGGTGAAGGAACACTTCAAAGATAAATACGATATCTCCTTCAAACCTGTGGACAACAACGTGGAGAAGACGATTAAGACGACGATTGCCGCAGGCGAACCGGTTGATCTTGCCTTCTATTTTCCTAACGGCATGGAAACGTTCGTGAATGCCGATATGGCACTGGATTTAACGCCTTATCTGGATGCCGACCCTGAATGGAAGAATTCATTTATGGACGGTACGTTGAATATGGGGACGTACAACGGCAAAACCTATTCGGTTCCGAATACTCCCRTATACGGCCTCTTGGTTGCCAACAAGGATCTGCTGGATAAAGCCGGTGTTACGTTATCGGATGAACCGACATGGGATGAGTTCACACAGGCGTTGACCACCGTTAAGGATAAGCTCGGGATTTCGCCTTTCGGCAACGGATGGATAGGCTGGACGCACCGGTTTTTACTGCAGACGATCTGGCCGAATGAAGAAAAATATAAAGAGTGGGCGGCGGGTAAAATTCCGTTCACCGATCCGACGGTCGTGAAAGCCTTCGATGAAGTGAAGAATCTCTATGACAAGGAATATGTATATCCGGGTAAAGGTGCGCTGACGGTCACCGCGGATCAAGTACTGACAGGCTTTAAGGAAGAAAAGGTCGCAATTATGGCCTATATCAATTTCCTCGCCGATGAAGCGATTAAAAACTCAGGTATCGAAAATATACAGATCTTGTCTTGGCCTCACCATGGGACGGGCTTGAAAGTGGCTGCGGCGGCGAACGGCTATATGATCCCAGCAAATGTGAAGCATCCGGAAGCTTCCGTTGAGGTGCTGAAGTATTTGACGAGTCCAGAGGTGCTTCAATACCGGGTCGACCATGGCGCGCCGGTCTCGGTTAAAGGCGTGGAACCGGCCGATCCAAATTCTAAAGTCGAGTTGTTTTCCAGAGACGCTGGGAACCCAATCATTGCAAAAGAAATGGGCGCTTTGGATCCGAAGTTGGACGATTACTACCAAAATAAGATGCCGGCTAATTACATCTTTAAAGGGAAGGCCGCTTTGGAAGAAATCGACAAATTGAGGCAGGATGCGATCAAGAAATAACAGCAGTCTATAAGATATAAACGATAATGGGCATAAGCACTCGTTCTTATGCCCATTGTTGTTCCTGTCAGGAGGAGGGCATACAATGATACGACAAGAGAAAGTTCAGTCTTTGCATACAGCGGGTCCGCAAACAAAAGTCAGGTCCATGCACGTAAAAACGAGGGTATTGGGGATTGCGCTGCTCATCCCGGCCGCTATCTTTATCGCCTTTACGGTGCTCATTCCGGTGGTTTGGAATTTGGTCTTGTCGTTCGCGGAATGGAGTCCGCTGACGAGCATGAAGATGGTCGGGCTCGTACACTATATTGAATTATTCCAAGACCAAGCTACTCTGAACGGGTTTAAATATTCGATTTTTATTGCACTTGTTTCCTCTGCGGTTGCCCTGCTGCTCGGGCTGCTGCTTGCCTTGCTAGTATATCGGACGGGCAATCGTGAGGGGGCCGTGCTTCGTCTCATCTTTTTCGCGCCGAACATGATGCCCTTTATCGTTATCGGTTTGATGTTTACCTTCATGCTAGATCCCGCTAACGGGCTTATCAATCAAATCCTCGGACTCATTGGTTTGGAAAGTTTACAGCATGCTTGGCTGTCTGAGCCTGGACTTGTACTCTGGGTACTGGCTGTGGTTAGCGGCTGGAAGGGCTCCGGCGGGGTGATGATGCTGCTCTATACGGCTATCGTGACGATTCCAGCTTCAATGTTCGAAGCTGCAAGGTTGGAAGGTGCAGGCTATTTCCGTCAAATCCGTCTGATTATCTTGCCGCTCATTATGCCAACGATTCGACTGGTGTCCATGTTGGTGCTCATCGGCTCCTTCAAAACCTATGATGTCGTCATGACGATGACGAAGGGCGGACCAGGCGATTTTTCGAAAACGGTCCMCATGCAAATGCTGGATGTCAGCTTCCGCTACAACGAGTTCGGATACGCCGCTGCAATTGGTGTGATATTCACAATTCTCGTTGGTATTGTGATGTTCGCAACGATGAAATTTGCGCGAGGTGACGTATATGAGTATTAAGAGATTAGATTCAACCCTGTTCATACGCCTAGCTCTCCTTGTTATGGCGCTCGCTACGCTATATCCGGTACTTTTTGTCGTCTTTACTTCACTGAAGTCATCCGAAGAGTTTTATGGGAATTTATGGTCAATACCGAGTCAATTCCGGTTCGATAACTATGTCGAAGCCTTTAAGACAGCTCGTTTAGGYGAATATTTGGGGAACAGTGTCGTCATTGCGGTTCTCTCTTTGTTCACTAGCAGCATTCTGGCTACTTTTGCGGCTTATTCTTTGGCCAGACTGCGCGTACCTTTCGCTGGTGTAATTGTGGGCTTCTTATTTATTTTGCAAGTCCTGCCCGGTGAATCCATGATCATTCCGCTATATGTGATGATGTCGAAATTAGAGCTGTTTAAGGTCATTTATGTTCCGATCGTCATTCCTTATTTGGGCTGGATGCTCCCGGGAACCATTGTCATCCTGTGGAACTTCTTCCGCTCGATCCCCGACGAGCTCATCGAAGCGGCGAGAATCGACGGCAGCAGCGAACTGAGCACGATGTTCCGAATTGTTTTCCCTTTGGCGGGCGGAGCCGTTGCCACTTGTACGGTTTTCAATTTCGGCTTTGTATGGGGGGAATTAATGTGGGCCCAGATTGCCACCTTGACAACGGAAAGAGGTATACCAATCTCTGTCGGCCTCATTAATTTTCAAGGACAATATACAACGAACTGGACCTTAATGAGTGCAGGGATGTGCATGGTTCTTCTCCCGCTGATACTGCTCTTTATCCTCTTGCAGAAGTATTTTGTCCAAGGCCTAACTGCGGGTGCCGTAAAAGGATAGCTTGTGTAGGGGAACTATACTTGTTAATCTGAATACGAGTAAAGCAGTGCGTTC
>NZ_JBFRGE010000168.1:0-3385 GCF_052115185.1 Paenibacillus sp. 2TAB19
GATTGCATAGTGAAAACGGAGAGTGGAGACGGTTTTACGAAGTAGTCAAGCAAATAACCGAGGATTTGCGTCACTAATACGTAAGATAAATTTACATAGCCTGTCGGGAAAAGTAACCCGGCGGGCTATAAGATTTTATCCCTCCTCATCAAAAAAGTAGAATTGTATCCCTAACTTATTGTTTTTTGGACCTCCTAGCGATAGGCTTCGGCGTCCTATAATGAGTGTGCGAGGCAAACAGGCAACACCATAAACGAGGAGGTCTTTCAAATGAAAAGAAAATTTACGAGTATCGCTGTTGCATTGGTATCCGTGATGTTGGTCGCATCCGCTTGCGGCGGCAACAACAACGGCGGCAACAACAAGCCGGCTAACGAAGGCACGGACGCAACGAACGCACCGATAGAGACGAAAGCGCCGGAAGAGGAAGCGAAAGACGTAACATTGTCCCTTCGTCACACACAAATTAAAGAAACAAGCAAAACACGCTTGAAAATCCTAGAAGATGTCGTTGCAAAAACACAAGATGAGAACAAAGGCTTGACGTTCAAGCTTGAAGGCATCGACGAGATCGTTAACCGCGATCAGAAGCTGAAAGCCGAGATGGCTGCAGGCAATCCTCCAGACATCTTCGAAGTATTCGGCGGCGCTGACCTTAACCTGTATGTGAAAGCAAACCGCATGCTTGACCTGACACCGATCATCGAAGAGCTTGGCATTAAAGACAAGTTCGCGAGCTTGGATGAGTTCACGATCGACGGCAAAGTATAYGGCCTTCCTTTCGGCGGCTATAGCGAAGCTATCTTCTACAATAAGAAAATTTTCTCCGAGCTAGGTCTGGAAATCCCTACGACTTGGGCGCAATTGCTTGAAATTTCCGACAAAATCAAAGCTGCAGGTTACACGCCATTTGGTCTTGCTGCCAAAGACGGCTGGGTTAACGGCATGATGTGGAACACGATTATGGAACGTAACGTAGGCATCGACGCTTTCAGCAAAGTCGTATCCGGCGAAGCGAAATGGACAGACGAAAACTTCGTTAAAGGTCTTGCTTCCTACGCTGAGCTTGTGAACAAAGACTACTTCACGAAAGGCGCTCTCGGACTTGCATACGCAGATCAAGGCGCGCAATTGCTTTCCGGCAAAGCCGCAATGGTGTTCACGGGAACATGGGACGCGAACCGTTTCTCCGGCGACGAAGCTGGCGAACTGAAAGGTCAAATCGGCTACTTCGCATTCCCGTCCATCGAAGGCGGCGCAGGCGATCAAACGTCGATCAACGCATCGTACTCGAACGGCTTCGGCTTCTCGGCTAACCTGAACGAAGATCAAATCGCAGCGGTTAAGAAATTCATCGCTAACTTCTATACGGAAGAAGTACAAAAACGTACGCTAGTGGAAGACAAATTGCTTCCTTCCATGAAGCTGAGCGACCTGTCCGGTGTAGATCCGCTTACAACTGAAATCTTGACGGTAATGGCTAACGCTTCGAGCTCGTGGAAAGCATACGACGCTATCGTTCAACCGGCAGTAGGCGCTGATATCAACGTTGGCATCCAAGAGCTGATCGGTAAAGTAAGCACGCCTGAAAAAGTAGCTGAGAAAATTCAAGCTTCCCAAGTGAAAGCGAATGCAGCTCAGTAATTGACAATAGCGACACATGACAATCGATCCTGATGGGCGAGAGGGTGTCCTTCCTTGCAGGAGGACACCCTCTTTCACCCTTGGACGCGGTATCGCTTACAAGTGAATCGTATTCGCAAAACTGTTAAGGAGAGGGAAGCTATGAACAAAGCGCTCAAAAACCCGATCACCTATATCGCGTTCATTATTCCAACGCTCGTCTTGTACGCCATATTTTTCTGTTATCCGGTTATCGTTTCTTTCATTTACGGTTTCTTCAGGTGGGATGGTATTACCGAGAAAGTATTTATAGGTTTCGAAAACTTCGTAAGGCTCTGGGACGATGAAGTATTTAGAAAAGCGTTACTGAACAACTTCTACTTCATGGTATTTTCCTTAATCGTGAATATTCCGCTCGTCTTCCTGATCTCGATCATCATCAGCAAAGTTAGACGGATGCGTGACTTCTACAAATCGGCCGTGTTCGTGCCGGTTGTTATATCGACAGCTACCGTAGCGATTCTGTTCGGCGTTCTATACAATTACGATTCCGGTCTGATCAATCAGTTCATTCGCCTCGTTGCTCCGGAAAGCTGGGCGCGCGAATGGTTGTCCGATCCGAAGCTCGCGCTGCTCTCCATCTTGATTGCCAATGCTTGGCAGAACGTCGGTTTCTTCATCGTATTATGCCTTGCTGCGATCTTGAACATTCCGAAGGAAATCGTTGAAGCATCGAAGATCGACGGCGTTAACGGCTGGCAAGAAACGTGGAGCATTACGCTTCCGCTCGTGAAGCCGGTGCTGTTCGTTATGCTGCTGCTCTCGGTATCCGGAACAATGAAGGTGCTGGACATTGTCCAAATTATGACGAACGGCGGACCGTTCCAATCGACCGAGGTTATGGCGACATACATGCTTAAGGTAGGCTTCCGCTCGATGGAGCTTGGTTACGGCAGCGCGATCGGCGTTGCGATGTTCATCATTATTTTGGTTCTGACTGGCATTCTGCAACGGTTAACGAAGAGCGAGGAGGTGCAGTACTAATGACAGCACGAATGAAAAACTCACAATGGTGGATGCACAGCTTCCTGTTCGTCTATGTCGTCGCATTGCTCTTCCCGTTATTATGGCTGTTCATGTCTTCCTTCAAAACGAATCGTCAAATTACGGAAAATACATGGTCTTTCCCGACTTCGTTCAACTTCGACAACTATGTAGCCGCATGGGGTACGGCCAATATCGGCAAGTACGCGCTGAATAGCGTGTACGTAACCGTCGCCGCATGTCTGCTGACGCTGCTGTTCGCTGCGATGACTTCATTCGCCATTTCCCGAATGAAATACGAGAAGATGAATAAAATCGTGTATCAATTCATCCTGCTCGGTCTGCTCGTTCCGGCTGGCGCCTTGTTCATCCCGCTGTACCGCTTGATTCAAGGGATTGAGCTGTTCGGACATAAGCTTTATGATACGCATTTGTCGCTAATTTTGGTATACTCCACATATGCGTTGCCGATTACCGTCTTCATTATTTACGCCTTCATGCTTTCGATTCCAAGCGAGCTCGAGGAGGCAGGCATTATGGACGGATTAGGCGCATCGGGGCTGTTTTTCCGAATTATTGTTCCGATTTCTGTACCGGCGCTCGTTACGGTGTTTATATTGAACTTCATCGGCAACTGGAACGAGTATATTTTATCCCAATTGTTCATAACTTCCGAATCGCTCCGAACGCTGCCGACAGGCATGGCGACCTTTAACGA
>NZ_JBFRGE010000169.1:0-3204 GCF_052115185.1 Paenibacillus sp. 2TAB19
ATTTATTTAAAAACTAACTCTATTAGATTTGCTTCAATAATTAGAGAAGCATGTAATTTATTCGAGTTAGTATCAAAAGAAGTCTATATAAGTCTTTTCGAAATATCGGATGAGAAACGGTTAAATATATTAAATTACTTATCATTGGATAAAATCTTGAACTTCAGCAATACATCATTATCATCCCCGTACATTCCTTCAATGCATGAGGATAAACATAAATTATTACCATTTCAGAAATTAATGCATTGGGATAAATCTTCAAAAGTTGAACCAACGTTTATTCCAATGTGGTGGAATACATACAACAAGATAAAACATAGTAACGACGGAATTGATAATGCATCTTTAGAAAATGCACTTTTGTCTGTAGGTGGAATTTATATATTAATAAATAGTATATATGGTGATGGTGTCTTAGTTGGGGTTTTAAGGGAATATATAAGTATAGATATTATCAGATCAGATTACATTGACTATAGAATTGAAGAGTCAAAGTTATTTACTTTTGCAACATTAGGGAGTCAAAGCTTAATTCAACATTACTAAATTGGATCTGCTATACCCCGAATATAGTGCAAGACAATTGTAAGTATTTCAAAGATGTCAGCAGCATCCGATAACACCATGTTCACGCATTGGGGGACAAGCCCCTCGGTCTGGCAAAGGGATTTGGAAGCAGCCAGACACATCTACACCGACTAAGCGCAACGCGCCCGGCCACTTCGTGACCTTAAGTCGGTGGGACGTCGTGAACACAACAACGTTAGGTGAAATAACCCCTAATACTATAAAATACGAATGAAAGAGGCTGGCACAATTGCAAATAGAAATTTTCGCGGAAATTCTTAAAGTAGTTATTCCAAGATGTGCAATTATAACTAATTCAGACAAAATGATTTTCGAATACAGAGGATTAGAGATTGAAATTAATCAAGCTCAAATCACTGAATTATCTGATAAACTCTCAGTTTTAGAGCATAGAGATAGTACATTATTATATTCCAATAATTACTACGAAACTCTCGTTAGTTTTGAAGGCAGAAGAATTATGCCTCGAATTGAAAATAATTTTGACGTCGAGGATACTCAAAATAATATTCACTATTTAATTGGCAAGGCTTCTGATGAATATATCCTATTCTTATTGCAGGTTCTTCAAACCAATGGTCTTCTTAGAGAATTTAGTAGGAGATCATTTTATCCAACACATATGATGCAAGATCGCTTTGAGAGATCTGGCAGTACAAATATTTTTGAGTTTTTAAGGATTGGATTAAGAAGTCTATATACCTTAAAAATTACATCTAGTGATTCTAAGAACTATGCGGAATTCGAACGCTATAATAACTCATTCCTATTCCATTTGGCATATAATTTTGATGCTTCAATTGTAGAAATTAAGTTGCTTGAAGATTTTTTGAACTCGCAACGATTAGAACGAATTCGTAGAAATAATKACGAAGTAGATCCACCTCGAAGAAGATATATTCCCGAACTTGTATATCATTACCAAATGGCTGTTTCATCAGAAAGCCCTTATTTACAATTCATATCCTACTATCATGTAATGGAGCACTTTTTTGAGAAGATTTACAATGAGGAGCTAGTGAAAGTTGTGCAAGATACTGTTTCTAGCCCAAGCTTTTCAATTAAAAGAGAGAACGATATTAAGAAAGTTATTAAAGTAATAAATAACAAATTAAGAGCAAGACATGAGGAATACTCAATTAATGAACGAGAAGCATTAGAGTTAACATTATTCAAGTATATTGATTCAGATTCACTTAAAGAAAAGCTAAAAGAGTACGATGATACATTACTTGAATTCTATCGTGATAATGAAGTTGTCTTTTCAGGAGGAACAACTATTAATTTTGATTCTACACAAGAAAAAGAAGTTCTAAAAAGAATATCTTCAAGAATTTATTCAACAAGAAATTCAATTGTTCATAGTAAGGAAAACGACAAATTAAAATATACGCCTTTCAAGCACGACAGGTTTTTAATCAAAGAGATTCCTTTAGTTAGGTTTATTGCAGAAGAAATTATTCTATCAAACTCAAAGCTTTTGTAGGAATCTAGAGATGAAGGTTACTTCACTTAACACTATATTCACGCTTCGGGCCATTCGGCCCTCGGTCCGGCAGAAGTTAGAAGTGGATTCGGGGAAGAATTTTCAGTAGCGAAGAAGCGGAAGCAGCCGGACTCATCCGAATTCGTCGAATGACGTGAATACAATAACGTTAGACGAAATACTGGGAACATAAAAGGGAGATCGAAATGACAAATTCTTATTCTAAACCAATTACTATTCTTAAACTTGAAGAACTAAACGAAAAGCTACTCATTGAAACTAATAATGATCTGGATTATTTTCTCGGAGTATATATAGATTTTAATATGGAAGGTTACGACAATATTACACCTCTAGACAGTATTGTATTTGCATCTACAGGAGCTGATGGAGATCACTTTGCATTTGATACAATAAACGGCTCAATTGAAGATCTTGAGGAAGCACCTAATTCAGCCGATGGATTCACAAGATAGGGTTAAATTGGTAGCGCGCAACATTAGGGATTTACTTTCCTTATATCTTTGCTTGAGAGATTTCTATGTATTAGTAGGCTTCAGTTGGTATGAAAGCAAAGAAGATTTTATTAGGGATTATAATGATAACTTCAAAGATGATATAGAAGAACAAGGCGAGAATATTAATTTTATTTCAAATAAGTTGACGCAACTTTTAGATATCAAACCAATTGAAGACCCCTTTTTATATATTCATTCAATTAGAAGAAATTCTGTATAGTATTTCAAGAGGTCCTGTACTTTGTCTAACACCGTATTCACGCATCGGGGCATTCGCCCTTCGGTCCGGCAGAAGATAGAAGTCGACTCGTAGAGGAGGCAATTCAGCAGCAGGAAGCGGAATCAGTCGGACACAACCATCTCCCTAAGATAAGAGCTATCTAAGGGAGAAGGACGTCGTGAATACACCAACGTTAGGCGAAACCCGAAGCGAAGAAAGGAAGATCTAATGTTATCATCCAAAGTAGCGTTTCAAACAATGATTAAGTATTTAGAGCTATACAATAATAAGAAGAAGTCAGAAGATGTTCGAATCCTTATTGATGAATTAATTAAAGCGAAATTACCTTCGCATGACTGGAATGAAACAATCACAGATGTATTGCATGA
>NZ_JBFRGE010000170.1:0-3190 GCF_052115185.1 Paenibacillus sp. 2TAB19
CCTTCTATATCACTTCGATTTTTCACTTCTGGGCTAACATCGTCAGGCAGTCCCTTTGGTAACGCAATAGTCTCTTATTTGCGATACTAGCGGATGTAAGAAATCATTATGATATCCATCCTATTGCGTTACCAAAGGGACTGCCTGACGATGTTAGCCCAGAAGTGAAAAATCGAAGTGATATAGAAGGTGAGGATGCACATACCAGAAGTTGGCTTACTTTAAAAGAACTTCTCGAATATGATTGGCAACAAAATTTCGAGGATGACAATGATGAAATTTTTCATCTAGAGGCGATGGTAATTCCTTTTGTGGATGAGTTTATCCCCCGTTTAATTAAAATTGACGAGCCAGAAAATATCCGTMTGGTCTTTTGGTTTGATAATTAGTACAACTCATTATACTAACGGGCTAGAGATTAATAGATTGGTGGAAAACATTATTCTGGGGTTTATAGAAAGAAATGTGCGTCGAATGAAATTCAAATTTTATAATGACACTGGAAGACTAATCAGTATTCACCCTGGTACGGAGATAAGCGGCATTAAGTGTGATATGGACAATATTAAGCCATTTGAAATAAGGACATTTCTGCTTCCTACTGGAACATATCCGTGGGTGAAATTATGGGATTATGGTGAAGAACGGGGTTTATCAATTTTAGTGTCAGCTCAAGTTGATGATTAACCTAAAGGTGAATGACAGATCAACAAAAACAAAAAGACAACCGTCCAGAAATGACCGGTAGTCTTTCTTCATCTACATCAAATTAACTATATATCTATGGTAGTCCATGATAATTATATTTAGCTTATCGGCATAGCTGCTTCAGTTGGCTATCGTTTCTTGTTATCGTTCCGAGCGGTCTTGATCCACAAATAAGGCTTGTTCTTTATCGAAATAATATCGCCGATAGTTGTTGATGTGTCCAAAAAAATAGCGCGAGACACTAATAATACGCTTCACATTTAGGTCTTTGTTGTACCAAAGTGAGCGGATCACTCTTTTCTGCTTATAAAGCTTATCGATTTCGATCGACAACGCCGGATCGGTGACGTAGCGCTTCAATACCATTTTCGGTACGTTAGTCCATAATGCGGTAGCTTGACCGTATTTGCATTCGGTGTCTTCGCCGTAAACGACGTGACTTATGAGCGCTGTTATCATATTCAACCCGGCCCCCTGTACGAACAAACTACTTCTACCTAATCGCGGGTTGATTTCGAACATCATGTATTTGCCCGTCCTGCTGTCGAACTTCATGTCGATGTTGGAAAATCCAACATAACCGACTTTCTCCAAGAATGCCTTAACCTTCTCATATATGTCCATATCTGAGCGGCTAATGATAGCGGCGTAGTTACCTATCGTATTCGGCGCATATTCTTCGAGCACAGGCTGACCGAGACACATCATTTTCACGTTCCCACTATCATCGGAGTAGCTGTTGATCACTCGCATTGCGCTATCGCCTCCGGGAATAAACTCTTGTATGATCAGTTTGCCATTATAGCCGGATGTATTCATGTTGCTGATCATCGCTAAATATTCTTCACGATTGTTAAAGAAGAACACTTTCTTTTTGCCTTTGAAGTAACAATGAAGGTATTCATAGGCATTACTATTCTCAGGTTTTACAACAATCGGAAATTGAAATTCTATGCGTTCCAAAGCATTTTCACGTTCATGCGGCTCACAAACAAGCGTCCTTGGATAGTCTAAACCGAATCGATCGCACAGTTCATAGAACTTGTCTTTAGTATCGAGCGTTTCCAACAACATGTCTGATAGAAAATGATTTGCTATCAATCCATTAAATTTGCCATAGTGGCGCGACAACATCCCGGCATAGTAATCAGAACAAGGAATGACGATCAGTTTCTTGTTCGAGGAGGCATATTTCTCCAAGATGGACAACAACGCGCCGGGGAAAACATCTTCTTGGTCGAAATGATCGATTTGGATAAGATCGAATAAGTTGCTGTGTCTGGTTGGAATCAACAGTCGAGTACAAACCAGGAGCGGTTTGATCTGATAGGTTTCATGGATAAGTCTGACGTTGCCATAGGCATTCTCATCACTGCCAAGTATTATCGCTATAAAATCATTAGGATTCATACTTTCTCCTCGTTCAATAAATTTTTCGTTCTTTGCTCTTATTATAGCTTAGTCTCAGCATCAAGAAGCCTATMTATTTCTACAATAGTCTCCTGTATAGCACTTCGCCATCATCTTCGATTTTCGGGTACTTAGTAAAGATAGTACTATTGTAATGTTCTAACAACACCTAGAATACATAATGACATGTTTAACGGGAGCGTGATAACTTTGAGGTTTCTGTCAAAGCTACTATTAATCGTTGTTCTGATAGGTGCAGGATATCTAGTGTTTTTTGTATACTCCTTGGCTTACGGCAGTCCATTTCAAAAATATAACTTTAAGAATGAAGCAATTCAGTATTTGAAAAAGACTTACCCTGACGAAAAAACGAAATTACTTGATATTGAGTACAGCTTCAAATGGTCTAATGGAGATCATGATTACTTCGAAGCTCATTTTTATTTTCTTAACKACAACTCTCATAAGCAATATACCGTTTATAAAATCAATATGAATACAGAATTAGACGATAATTTCCGCGATCCGATGTGAAATTGTTTGTTGAGAAACACTTTTTTTATATATACTATTACTCAATTAACGATATCTTAATATCACCAACCCGGTAACAGAATGCCCAAGGAGCAGAACAGCCTTAGTGGTTCTGCTCCTATATTTATTTTTGTTGAAGTAACTGGCAGTTTAGTTCAAACCTTGAGAATGTAATGAAGCATTCCAGGATTCCGCCGATGATTAATCAAATCGAGACTCATCCGGAGTTTCCACAGAACGAATTGCACGAATATCTCGCTCGGCATAGGTTACATGAGGCCTGGGGACCATTGGGGCAAGGAAATAAAGCGTTGCTTGATCGTCCGGAGTTGGCCAAAATAGCCTTTCATCACAATAAGTCGGTGGCTAAAGTCATCTTGCGTTGGCATTTACAAAGGGGGGTTATTGTGATTCCAAAATCCTCAAACTCACGAAGAATAAAAGAAAATACTGAGATATTCGACTTTGAATTAACAGAAAAAGAAATAGAAAAAATAGATCGATTGAATACGGGCAAAAGGTATTCGGTCAATCCGAT
>NZ_JBFRGE010000171.1:0-3122 GCF_052115185.1 Paenibacillus sp. 2TAB19
ACCAATCTTCGTAAAGTGAAAACGGATGCTGCTGATGCTTATCTTCTGGGCGAGCTTTACTATAACCAATCTTCGTAAAGTGAAAACGGATGCTGCTGATGCTTATCTTCTGGGCGAGCTTTACTATAGGGAGGAATTCGAACCATTCAAAAAAAGAGGAGTGCAACTGCTTAATATGCGTTATCTGACGCGACAACACGAGTCCTTCTCCAAGATGTGCGTACAGACGAAGCTTCAATTCCAAGCCGTCCTAGATCAGGTTTTCCCAGCGTACAAAGGTGTTTTCGGGGCTATGTATTCTAACGTGTCCCTTCGCTTCTTACAGGAGTTTCCGACTTCATCCTCAGTTCTGGAAGTCAGTGAAGAGAAATTAAAAATTACAATCAACACTCTTCTAACTTCAAAACGGGGGCGATCAGAGAGGTGGATTAACGAACGAGTTCAACGGTTGCTCGATGCCGCAAAACAAAACCCATTTGAGCAAACGATGTATGCGAGCCACTTGATTAATCTTAAGATCTTGATCAGCCTTATTCTTCAGTACCAGGAGCATCTTTCTGAGTTGGARCAGACAATAGATGCCCTAGCTACTGAGATTGAAGAGTATGATTTAATCCAGTCGATTCCCGGTATTGGCCCTAAAATTGCTGCAACAATTTTAGCGGAAATTGGAGAAGTCGACAGGTTTGATCATCCAAAGAAACTGGTTGCCTTTGCAGGAATAGACCCCAGCGTTTTTGCTTCAGGCAAGTTTACAGCAACACGTAATCGAATCACTAAACGTGGTTCCAGACAGCTTAGATACGCACTAGTTATGGCGGTACAGTGTGGCCTAATCCGCTCTCGCAACACTCGGATTAAAGAGTTTTACGAACGCAAAAGAGCTGAAGGAAAACCTCACAAAGTGGCTTTAGTGGCCTGTGCGAATAAGTTAGTTCATTGGTTGTACGCCATACTAAAAAGTAAGAAATCATTCCGTCCAGCATAGCAAAACATTGATGGTATAACCTTCCAATACAAACGAATTGGAGGGTTCTTTGGCATGCTCATTAATCAATATAACACAAGTTCTCGAGCTGTTTTGCTGGTAATGTTGACAAGCTATTAGCTTGTATAGTTCAATTAAAAGAACGCTCCCGCGCCTTCGCTTGAGCTACGTCCTCCTCATTATATTCCATTTCCAATTAACAATTAAAGAACGTACGCGGGTAGCATGTAGTGCTTAAACAGGGGATTTATCTTAACCTAAGCACTAAGAAAACTTTAGATACTCTTCATCATTCATTTTATTTGTCATGCGGACCATCCTTCCTTAAGATATCATCACGTACTGGGGCATAAGTTTATCTAACATCATTCACACCCGAAACCATAACCAGCACGATCAAGCCTTTGACTGCGACATCCTCGACAATGACATCAGTTGGCTTAGGACTGGTGGTTGAATTAGGCTTTGCTGTCAGCGTTATTATTGGAAAGGCATAGGTTTTGCTATCGGCTTAGAATTTGGATCTGTTGTTGCGGAAGCGGGATCTGTCGACGACTTCTGATACGTCAATTAAGAATATTTTCTATTGTCTTTGCTGATCTGGACCCCCTGTCAAGGACACTTTGAAAAAGAGGGCTGTTAGGCAGCCGATAAGAGATGATTCCTGTATTGAACAGGAGTCATCTTTTTTAATCCCCATTGATACCTGTGGTTGTTGTAATAGTTAATATAGCGATCAATTTCAAGCTGAAGTTCACGGAAAGATGAATACCTACGGCTTTTGACATGATCTTTCATGTGACCGAAAAACGATTCCTGAGGAGCGTTATCCCAGCAGTTCCCACGCCTAGACATGGACTGACCCAAACCCTTCTGCTTTAACAAACCCTGATATTTAGGGCTTGTATAATGACTTCCTTGATCCGAGTGGATGAAAGCTTCTTTATGCAATTTCAAACGCTTTTGTTTGACCAGCTTCTCAATCGTTTCTGTCGCAATAGACAGTTCAATTCGGCGCGAAAGGTTGTGGGACAAAACCTCGCCTGTCGAAGCATCTAGAACGGTCGACAAATAGCCCATATCTGAGCGGCCGTACGGAAGATAGGTGATGTCAGTAAGTAGAACAAGCCCCGGAATGCCCTTCTTGAAATCCCTCTGTAGCTTGTTAGGGAGGGTTCGATGTTCAAGCGTAGCTTTGGCCATACGCTTGTAGGGTTTGGTTTTCGATGCGGGCATACAAGGTTCAATTTCTTCATAAGCCTGCGGATTCTCTTCAAGTTGTAAGTGATGCCAAATTCATTCTTAAGGATCATTTTGATGGAGCGAGAGCCCTTTTTGTACCCCTTCCGATTAAACGCCTTCTTAATCCATTCGCCCGCCTCAGCATCCATACGTGCACGCTCTAAGCGAGTGTCTGCAGCCTGTAGGTATCTGTAGTACCCTGAGCGGGAAACGTTTAGCAATTCGCAAAGATAGCGAGCCATACGCCCTAGACCCTGATCTACTACTTCCTTGATCAACTCGAATAATTTATTCTTGCTTAAGTTTGCCCCTTTGGTTACCAGCATCCTTTCTTTCAAGTCTAGCTTTTTTAGCAGTTCTACCTGGGATTCGAGGAGCCTTATTCTCGCTTCCTGTTTGGCAATGACCTCATCCTGCGTTAGTTCTCGATTTAGAGGACGTCCAGAGCTTTCTTTGCGGGAGTCGACCAATCCAATAATGCCAGCATGGTCATAGGCTTTCTTCCAACGGTCAGCGCACTGCTCCACACGTTTCATCCCAATTACGTTTACATCAAATCCGTTAGCCTCAAAGATTTCTCTTGGGGTTCTACCCATGATGTACTGATCTATGAATAACTGCTTAAATTCATCCGAATAGGTTATCGCTTTATGGCTAATTCTGGTCACGTATCTGTTCCTCGATAGATCTTTATCACTAAAAAGCTTCTTGCTCATGAAATCCCTCCATTGCTTTCTCCAGTATACAAAAAGGTACCCACAGCCTGAACACCYTTTTTCAAAGTGTCCAGTCTATGGGTACCAGTTTATATAACCTAAAAATCTCTTTTCTTTCTTTTGCAACTCTTCTAATCCTGCCACCATCAAAAATAATGCTAGAAATAACATTAAAT
>NZ_JBFRGE010000172.1:0-2970 GCF_052115185.1 Paenibacillus sp. 2TAB19
GGATTCTATTTTCTTTCCCTAAATGTAGAACAAGGAGCAAGATCTCCGTGGATCTTGCTCCTTGTTTCTTGTGTTTTGGAATGTGTCTCGGGATTCGTACCTTTCAACTTCATCCTGGATGATCACATGACCGGCTGCCGCTGTGCACATTCAACTCTCGTCTCCCGTTAGTACAACGTTCTATTGTTATACGGTCAGTATTCTTGGAGCCTTCAGAAAAACGAAAAGTTATCTCTGATTCGCGATTCCCTCTAATTTGGTCCACAGCATTTAGAATCAATGATGAGTACCTTCGATATAACCAGTCAGTAGCAAAAGGGTCATTCCCAGAAATGATTAGTGAGTCGCCAATATGAACTGCTGTTGTGTTAGAAAACCACTGATCAAAACTTGGCTGAGATATTTGATTTTTAATTCTCTCCAGGACTGAATCCCAAATGTCATTATTATTATTGTTCTGGATCATTGTTTCGGTTGTGTTGCCAGAATCTTCTTGAACTAAAAAGTGATCAACTGACTTATTAAAATACTTGGCGAGTTGTACCAAAATATCGATATCTGGTAAACATTCGCCTCTTTCCCACTTTGAAACAGCCTGATGACTAACATTTAAAATTTCACCAAGTTGTATCTGAGTCATTTCAAACTCTTTGCGGTTGGTTGCTATGATCTTCCCGACCCGCTTGATATTAATCATTATCTTATCCCTCCTAACAATAGGTTAGCATAGGGACACAATTGCGTAAATCGAGTCTAAGTTGACGCGTCGAATTGATTTGCAACCGTTAGTTGCATTAAACTGCCCGTTACTTCAACAATATCRGCAGCCGATTGTGAAGCCGGCTGCCGTAACGTCATGTTGAACTATAGTCTCCCGTTAGCGTAACGCTTCATTTTAATTTTTAGGCTCTGTTAATGTTGATTGTTTATTATCCTCCAAACCAAACCTCCATCGAAATAAGTCTCTTTTTCAACGTTCAATTTAACACTTTTGTTTGAACTGGAGTACCCTGGTTCTTCATTTACAATAGATAGAATATTTTCATTTTTCCACTCCATAGAAAAGTTTCTATTCGCATCACTATGATAAACAGTCTTCATTTTGTTATCATCATGATAAGTAATTTCTACCCATAAGTTAACTCCACCAGCGGCACCGCCATAAGTTTTATAGTAAGCATTAGCAGTATATTTACCGGTTGGGGATTCCACAGGTCCTTTATAAAATTCACCTTCAAGGTTATCGAATGTAAAAAAGTATGTATTGTATTATAGCGATTTTAGTTCCGGTCTACTTAGCAAAGACGTCAGCCGGTCGTTCTGGCCAGCTCACGTYGTGTCATCATCGGCGTCGTTCACCGTTAGTTCAATACACTACTGAGCTTTTAGTTTACGACTTGGTGGACGTAGTGCCCAAGATACGCTGATCATTACAAGACATATTAATGGTGATGCGATCTGAACCTAGACCGTGGAAATGAAAAAGCTATGCTCCTTTCAACACCTATACTTTTTGTGACGCAAATGATTTTATTACCCATTTATCTGTGGATTTTCATGGGTAAAAAGGCTTCTGAAGTTGTGAGTCCAGGTCCTTTTATTGAAGCCTTTCTGATCATCATCGTATTGCCACTTCTGCTGGCTATAGGATTACAACTGTTTACTAATAAAACTCGTCGTGGTGGTCAACTCCTTTTAGATGCCTCGGCATGGATTCCTGTACCGTTGATGGCGCTAACGCTTTTAATTGTTGTATCATCGCAAATTAGCAAGCTATCTGCCTACTGGGATCTAATTATCAAAGTTATTCCTATTTATATCGCATTCATGCTCATCATGCCGTTCATTACTCGCTTTATCGTAAAATGGTTTAGACTAGATGTTAGGTCAGGACGAGCTGTTATATTTAGTTCGGGAACACGTAATTCCCTTGTGGTTCTTCCCCTTGCTCTAGCTTTACCTGAAAACTRGAGCACACTAGTCGCTGCAATTATTGTGACCCAAACCATTGTCGAGCTTGCTGGAGAACTTATCTATGTTCGACTTGTTCCTAATGTGGTTCTACGTGAAAAAGCTAATCAGGCGAGGTCTGAATAAGCAAAGGAGCCCCCAACTTGAGTGGAGGCTCCTTTGATTTTCCACGCTATCCTGCCCTTTTAGTTGAAGGTACAGGGATTTGTAATTTATGAATTGAATACTTCTCTATTTGCTTTAACAACATCATGAATGGAAAATGTTCCACCTGAAGCTATCAGCTTTTCCATGACCTTTTCGCGCAGAAGTGGCGCCTTTTCTTTATTCGCTTTCGTTAGGGCTATGGCTAGTTCCTCTTTTGTAAGTTCGGTGCAGTACGCTGGGGTTCCTGGCTGTTGTCTCCACGAATCGCTTAAAGAACCGCTATCTACGGCATCGAAGCCTAGATCGTTTCCTACACCCATGATGATTTGTTTATGGGATAGGTCATCGCCAGCAACCGCTATAGCAATGCGTCCATCSGTCCCTTCGGGAGTTCCATGATGCTCTAGCGTATAGGCTRARAAATTGTTGAACGCTTTAATGATGGGTCTTCCCAAATGATAGGACACCCAAACACTTTCAACCATTCCGTTCTCCACGTCTTCGATTTTACCGCTGATTTGAGGATAATAATTTGAAGTGTCTACAACGACGACCTCCTCCCCAACTTTATCTATAATGTTGCGAATGCTTGGCAATGCATAGAAAGGGATCGACGTTATAAGAACATCGATATTATTAATGACATCTTCTACGATCACAGGTTTTCCTGTAAGATTTTTCCCTTCCAAGCGTTCAATCCCACGAGCGTCTGCAATCTTGACATCATGTCCATTATCAACCAATTTTTTCGCTATATTAGATCCAATTGGGCCTGCACCTATAATTCCAAATCTCATTTCCATTCCTCCAATATCCTATTTCATGGTCCCTTGATTGAGTAATCTGTATACA
>NZ_JBFRGE010000173.1:0-2949 GCF_052115185.1 Paenibacillus sp. 2TAB19
AGCATTGGTTAAGCTATTAAGAGCGCACGGAGGATGCCTAGGCACCAGGAGCCGAAGAAGGACGTGGCGAACAACGATACCGCCTCGGGGAGCCGTAAGCAGGCTTTGATCCGGGGATTTCCGAATGGGGAAACCCAGCTGGAGTAATGTCCAGTTACTACTAAGTGAATACATAGCTTAGTAAGAGGCATACCGGGGGAACTGAAACATCTAAGTACCCCGAGGAAGAGAAAACAAAAGTGATTCCGTCAGTAGCGGCGAGCGAACGCGGATTAGCCCAAACCAAGGAGCTTGCTCCTTGGGGTTGTAGGACACTTCACATGGAGTTACAAAGGTGTTGGTTAGGCGAAGAGGTCTGGAAAGGCCCGCTAAAAGAGGTAAAAGCCCTGTAACCAAAAGCTAGCACTCTCCGAAGTGTATCCTGAGTACGGCGGGACACGTGAAACCCCGTCGGAATCCGGCAGGACCATCTGCCAAGGCTAAATACTCCCTGGTGACCGATAGTGAAGCAGTACCGTGAGGGAAAGGTGAAAAGCACCGCGGAAGCGGAGTGAAAAAGAACCTGAAACCGTGCGCTTACAAGAAGTCAGAGCCCGTTAAATGGGTGATGGCGTGCCTTTTGTAGAATGAACCGGCGAGTTACGATTACGTGCAAGGTTAAGTCGGAAAGACGGAGCCGCAGCGAAAGCGAGTCTGAATAGGGCGACATAGTACGTGGTTGTAGACCCGAAACCGTGTGATCTACCCCTGTCCAGGGTGAAGGTGCGGTAACACGCACTGGAGGCCCGAACCCACGAATGTTGAAAAATTCGGGGATGAGGTGGGGGTAGCGGAGAAATTCCAATCGAACTCGGAGATAGCTGGTTCTCCCCGAAATAGCTTTAGGGCTAGCCTCGGTTATGAGTGTCGTGGAGGTAGAGCACTGATTGGGTGCGGGGCCCGCCAAGGGTTACCAAGTCCAGTCAAACTCCGAATGCCATAGACATGCTTACCGGGAGTCAGACAGTGAGTGCTAAGATCCATTGTCAAGAGGGAAACAGCCCAGATCATCAGCTAAGGTCCCCAAGTGTGTGTTAAGTGGGAAAGGATGTGGAGTTGCAAAGACAACCAGGATGTTGGCTTAGAAGCAGCCACCATTTAAAGAGTGCGTAATAGCTCACTGGTCGAGTGACTCTGCGCCGAAAATGTAACGGGGCTAAACACACCACCGAAGCTATGACATTGCAGCTTGCTGCATTGGGTAGGGGAGCGTTGAATACGGGTTGAAGTCAGACCGTGAGGACTGGTGGASYGYATTCAAGTGAGAATGCCGGTATGAGTAACGAAAAGACAAGTGAGAATCTTGTCCGCCGAAAGCCTAAGGGTTCCTGAGGAAGGCTCGTCCGCTCAGGGTAAGTCGGGACCTAACGCGAGGCCGAAAGGCGTAGTGGAAGGACAACAGGTTGAAATTCCTGTACCACCGAAGATTGTTTGAGCAATGGGGTGACACAGAAGGGCAGTGACGCGGACTGATGGAATAGTCCGTCCAAGCAGTGAGGCTRRTTSGTAGGCAAATCCGCGAATCRTWMGGCTGGGCTGTGATGGGGAGCGAAAATTACAGTAGCGAAGGTCATGTACTCCGGCTGTCAAGAAAAGCCTCTAGTGAGATCTAGGTGCCCGTACCGCAAACCGACACAGGTAGGCGAGCAGAGCATGCTAAGGCGCGCGGAAGAACTCTCGTTAAGGAACTCGGCAAAATGACCCCGTAACTTCGGGAGAAGGGGTGCCTCGGTAGGGTGAATAGCCCGAGGGGGCCGCAGTGAAAAGGCCCAAGCGACTGTTTAGCAAAAACACAGGTCTGTGCGAAGCCGTAAGGCGAAGTATACGGGCTGACGCCTGCCCGGTGCTGGAAGGTTAAGGGGAGCGGTTAGGRGYAAYCCGAAGCTGTGAACCGAAGCCCCAGTAAACGGCGGCCGTAACTATAACGGTCCTAAGGTAGCGAAATTCCTTGTCAGGTAAATTCTGACCCGCACGAATGGCGTAACGACTTGGGCGCTGTCTCAACGAGAGATCCGGTGAAATTTTAATACCTGTGAAGATGCAGGTTACCCGCGACAAGACGGAAAGACCCCATGGAGCTTTACTGCAGCTTGATATTGGACTTTGGTACGATCTGTACAGGATAGGTGGGAGCCATTGAAGCATGAGCGCCAGCTTGTGTGGAGGCGACGTTGGGATACCACCCTGATCGTATCGGAGTTCTAACCTACTACCGTGAAACCGGTAGAGGGACCGTGTCAGGCGGGCAGTTTGACTGGGGCGGTCGCCTCCTAAAATGTAACGGAGGCGCCCAAAGGTTCCCTCAGAATGGTTGGAAATCATTCGAAGAGTGCAAAGGCATAAGGGAGCTTGACTGCGAGACCTACAAGTCGAGCAGGGACGAAAGTCGGGCTTAGTGATCCGGTGGTACCGAATGGAAGGGCCATCGCTCAACGGATAAAAGCTACCCTGGGGATAACAGGCTTATCTCCCCCAAGAGTCCACATCGACGGGGAGGTTTGGCACCTCGATGTCGGCTCATCGCATCCTGGGGCTGAAGTAGGTCCCAAGGGTTGGGCTGTTCGCCCATTAAAGCGGTACGCGAGCTGGGTTCAGAACGTCGTGAGACAGTTCGGTCCCTATCTGTCGCGGGCGCAGGAAATTTGAGAGGAGCTGTCCTTAGTACGAGAGGACCGGGATGGACGTACCGCTGGTGTACCAGTTGTTCCGCCAGGAGCACCGCTGGGTAGCCAAGTACGGACGGGATAAGCGCTGAAAGCATCTAAGCGTGAAGCCCCCCTCAAGATGAGATTTCCCAGTATGTAAGACCCCTTGAAGACGACGAGGTTGATAGGTTCGGGGTGGAAGCACAGCAATGTGTGTAGCTGACGAATACTAATCGGTCGAGGGCTTATCCTAAAARGCTTATAT
>NZ_JBFRGE010000174.1:0-2809 GCF_052115185.1 Paenibacillus sp. 2TAB19
AAAAAAGCTTGTCCGTGGCTTTCTTCTTTAGATATGTCTAGCCCTATAACAGGGTTCATTTTATCTCTCCTTGAAGTAAATTTACCGGTAGCCCCTATGAACCTCCTTATCGCTCCACAGCATCGCATGTGATACGGGATCTATGCACAACCGACATCGGATCATGATTCAGCGTGGATAACCGTAGAAGAGATTAGGAAGATAGCGCAATCCATTCCGACGGAAATTGATATCGATAAGCTAATCAATGATGTAACGAATCGATCGACTTCTTCTCAAGTCGATATCGATACGGGAATAGTTGCGAAGTATAAAATCAATGAAACTCCGACATTGCTTATTAATGGTATTAAGGTTAGTAATCCATTTGATATGAACGAGATCAAAAATCTGATCGACAAGGAAATTGGCGGTGTTCAGAATGAGTAAGAGGCTAGCTATCTTTCAACCTTATTTGCTCTACTTCGCATGGATGGTTTCTCTTATTGCAACGCTAGGCAGTTTATACTTTAGCGAAGTTAAAGGATATATTCCTTGTGAACTATGTTGGTATCAGAGGATATTCATGTATCCCTTAAGCATACTCTTGGGAATTGCTGCTTATAAGGGGGATAGGACCATTAAGAAGTATGTTCTACCTCTAAGCATTATTGGGGGAATTATTTCGATTTATCATTATTCGATTCAAAAGATACCTGGTTTCCATGAGATTAAACCTTGTACGAATGGTGTTCCATGCAATGTCGATTATATTGATTGGCTAGGATTTATTACGATACCGTTTCTTGCAGGTACTGCTTTTATTCTAATTATCGCTTTCTTATTATTCGTTGGGGATAAAGAGTAAACTGTACATCAAAACTGAAGGACAAGAAGACAATCTAGAAAGACTAGGAATAGTAAACACAAAACCCGCAGTTATTTTGTGTTTACTAAATTATGAGTTCAATCCTAGTTTCTTTGCATTTTCTTGAATAAGTTCAACTAATGTTTGTTTCTCTGTTTCGGGATAGTTTCGAAGTTCAAGCACTTTAATGTCTGCCAAATTTCCGATTTCTGCTCCTTGCGGAAAATTGAAGTTATCAATGATTAACGCCGGCTTCAATGCTGCCAACTCCGCGGCTTGAGTGGGGGTTACCTCTGCCGGTCCAAATACGCCGACTACTTCATATCCCATCGATTCTGCTACAGGCGCCATGTAAGCTTGGGCAACTACTCGTTTATCAGCAGCATCCAACTTTGAGATCTCATCTCCAATTTCAGTGAAGGTACTCTCTATTTCCTCCAGAGCTCTGTTTGCAGTGGCAGTCGTACCCATCTTCTCAGCTAATGAGCTGATTTGTTCATTTAATACGTTCGGAGTGTTCTCAGTTTGAATGACGAATCGGTCTGCCTTCGGTATTTCAGCGGATTCCAATATTTGTTTCATGAACGGCTCGTATTCCGAATAAATGACCATATCCGCATTATTTACTTTCTCGATATCACCCGGTTTAAAGTCATATTCGTTAGGATGTTTCATTTCAACTGGCGCTAGAATCATAATATTGTCCAGCCCAGCAGTTCTGGCAATCAAAGCAGTCCAGCTTGTAGAGGCTACGATATTATGGTTGCCCCCTGAATCGTGATTATGACCGGTATCTTCACTAGGAACACTCGAGGAACACCCAGTAAAAAAGATTGCGCTTGTTATAAGTGCAACCATGGGAGACGTTAGCTTCATTTTCCAAATCGTTCGCTTCATTTGTAATAAAACCTCCATTAGCATTTATTTTCTTGTGACCAGATAAATCGCACTTAACAGAAGAACGCCAAACATTGTGATCGTTGCCCCTGTTGGTAAATTCAAAAGCAATGAAAGAAGAAATCCTCCGACTGCCGAAATCATTCCGAATAAAACAGATAAATACAGCATTTGCTTATACGTTCTTGCTAATCGAGAGGCGGCCATTGCGGGAAGAAGCAACAAAGCATCAATTAATAATGCGCCAACCAACTTCATGGCAATTCCGATAGCGATTCCTGTAACAAACATTAGACAATTGCGAATAAAAGTTACCGGTATTCCAAGCCATTGGGCTTGTTCGGCATCGTGAAAGATCAATTGAATTTCCCGATAACAGAAATAGAATAGACAAACCACAATAAGACTAATGATTGTCAACATCCACATATCAAATATTGTTAGAGTAAGAATGCTCCCAGTAAACAAACCGAAAACTTCCATAGCAGGAACGTCGGCAGCGTGGAAAAGCATTAATGCAGCTGCAAGCGAACCGGTCATCATAAATGCACCTAATATAGCTGGTTCTAGCTTGATTTTAGAAGACAAAGGACCCAATAGCACGGAGCCAACCATAATGGCAATCAATGCGCCTAACGTCGGCTTTGTCCCAATTAGCAAGCCTAGTGCCCCGCCTAACAGTGCAAGGTGCATGAGGGCAAATCGGATGACTGTTAGTTGAAATTGAATGACGACTATACCAATGAGCGATAAAGAACCCCCAGCGATAAAACAACCAATCAATGCTCGCTGAATTAAGGGGATTTGCAAATAGTAGAGCAGTTTCACGATCGACCCCCGACTTCTGATAATCTTCCTTTGTTCATTAGGTATAAGCTATCGACCCCATAATCGGTTTCATCCATTTGATGCGTAATCATTAACGTGAGTAAATGGGGGGAGCGTTGTCTGCAGCTTGCAATCAGTGAAAATAAAAGCTCTTTAGTACTCATATCCAGATGGGTGGTCGGTTCATCCAACAACAATATATCAGGCTCTCTAATAAGAGCTCGCGCGATATGAATG
>NZ_JBFRGE010000175.1:0-2787 GCF_052115185.1 Paenibacillus sp. 2TAB19
GTAAACAACCATATGAGTGTTATGGAAAACGAAATGGTTCATAAGGTTGAAGGCTTCTTCCGTGATATTAAGGCGAATGCAGCGGCTAAGCGCGCACAGGAATCATCCGGGGGCGTGTCCGTATCTTCGTCTGCTTCTGCTAAGCAAGGGGCTAACCGTCCGCCGTCGCAGCAATCGCAGCCGCCTCAGCAACAGCAGCAGCAAGAGCGAAAGCCACAGCCACCACAAGCGGCACAAGCGCCACAATCTTCTCAGGCGACGCAAGGGCCGACAAGCAATAATCCAAATCATGACAGACAGGGGCCTACGAATTCTATTAATACGAAAACACCATCTACCCAACAGCAAAGCGAACAACGACCAGCAGGACAACAAAGCAACAACCGTCCAGCGCAATCTCACAATAATMGACCGGCACAGTCCGGATCCAATCCGAATCGTCAAGGCGGTCAAGGCGGACAAGGCCAAGGCGGCAGCGGCAATCGCCCTGCTCAATCCGGCTCGAATCCGAATCGTCCAGGCGGACAAGGCGGCGGGTTTAACCGTCCTTCTTCGCAAGGTCAAGGCAGTCGTCCAGCACAGGGAGGCCAAGGCGGAGGTCAAGGCGGCTTCAATCGTCCAAGCGCTCCTCGTCCAGACGGCGGCGGCAATCGTTCGGCATCCGCGCCGGCTGCGCCAAGCCGTTCGTTCGAATCCAGATCGACGACGCAAGCTCCTAATCGCAGCAACGATGCGAAGGACAAGAACGGTCGCACCAATACGAAACGTTTTGATGACGGCAAGCCTAACGGCTACAGAGGCGGCAACAGCAATAACCGTGGTCAAAAAGGCCGCGGAGGCAGATATCAGCAGCAGCAGCCTGCGCGCGAGAAGATCGACAATACGCCTAAGAAGATAATTGTACGCGGTACGATGACGGTAGGGGAACTCGCCAAACTGCTTCACAAGGATGCTTCCGAAGTCATTAAGAAGCTGATCTTCCTTGGCGTAATGGCTACAATTAACCAAGAGATTGACATGGACGCGATTCACTTGCTCGCGAGCGACTACGGCGTTGAAGTTGAAGTGAAAATTCCAGTTGAAGAGGATTCCTTCGAGACCGTTGAAGAAACGGATGAAGAGGCGGAGCTGGAAGCTCGTCCGCCAGTCGTGACCATTATGGGTCACGTCGATCATGGTAAAACGACGCTCCTTGACGCCATTCGCAAGACGAACGTAACGGGCGGCGAAGCTGGCGGCATTACGCAGCATATCGGTGCTTACCAAGTCGAAATCAATCATAAAAGAATTACGTTCCTCGATACGCCTGGTCACGAAGCGTTCACGCTCATGCGTGCCCGCGGCGCACAAGTAACGGATATTACGATTATTGTCGTAGCCGCCGATGACGGCATTATGCCGCAGACGGTTGAGGCAATCAACCATGCGAAAGCAGCTGGCGTTCCGATCATCGTTGCAGTCAACAAGATCGATAAGCCGGAAGCGAACGTTGATAAGATTAAGCAAGAAATGACCGAGTATGAACTCGTTCCCGAAGAGTGGGGCGGCGACACGATCTTCGTTGAAGTATCGGCGAAGCAGCGTATCGGCCTTGAAGGTTTGCTCGAGATGATTCTTCTTGTCGCAGAAGTGAACGACTACAAAGCGAATCCGAACAAACGTGCCCGCGCAACGGTTATCGAAGCCGAGCTGGACAAGGGCAAAGGCCCGGTTGCACGTATTCTCGTGCAGCACGGTACGCTTAAGATCGGTGATGCATTCGTTGCAGGCAACTGCTTCGGCCGCGTTAGAGCGATGGTCAACGACAAAGGCCGCCGCTTAAAAGAAGCTGGACCGTCGACACCGGTGGAAATTACCGGTCTTACGGAAGTTCCGCAAGCGGGCGATCCGTTCATGGTATTCGAGGACGAGCGCAAAGCTCGCGCAATCGCTGACCGCCGTTCGATCAAGCATCGTCAATCGGAGATGGGCGCGAATACACGGGTTACGCTCGATGATCTGTATAACCATATCAAAGACGGTGAAATTAAAGACTTGAACGTTATTATTAAAGCTGACGTTCAAGGCTCGGCCGAAGCGCTTAAAGGCTCGCTCGCGAAAATCGATATTGAAGGCGTACGCGTTAAGATTCTTCATAACGGCGTAGGCGCAATAACGGAATCGGATATTATCCTCGCTTCCGCTTCGAACGCGATCGTAATCGGCTTCAACGTTCGTCCTGATCCGCAAGCGGAATCGACGATCGCGCAAGAGAAAGTAGACGTGCGTATGCACCGCGTTATTTATAACGTCATCGACGAGATCGAACAAGCGATGAAAGGCATGCTTGATCCGATCTACAAAGAAGTCGTTATCGGCCATGCGGAAGTTCGTAGCGTATTTAAAGTGACGAAGGTTGGCGCGATTGCCGGTTCGATGGTTACTTCGGGCAAAATAACGCGTTCGGCTGAAGCAAGACTTATCCGCGGAGGCATTGTCGTTTATACAGGGAAGATCGATACCCTCAAACGTTTCAAGGATGACGCGAAGGAAGTTGCTCAAGGCTACGAATGCGGCATCACGCTAGAGCGTTTCAGCGATGTCAAAGAAGGGGACATAATTGAAGCGTTCGTCATGGAAACGGTAGAGAGGTGATTACGGCATGGCAAAAATTCGTGTAGGGCGGGTCAGCGAGCAAATTAAAAAAGAGCTGAGCCAAATTATTCAAATGGAGCTTAAAGATCCAAGAATCGGCTTTATTACCGTAACAGGGGTAGAGACGACTAGCGTCTCTACCCCTGTTACGGT
>NZ_JBFRGE010000176.1:0-2744 GCF_052115185.1 Paenibacillus sp. 2TAB19
CTTACAACTTTAAGCCAAAGATAAAGCCCGGATAATGTAATAAAGAGGACAGGTACGGTCAGGATAATACCCGTTTTAAAATATGCTCCCCATGAAATCTTAACACCCTTATTGGATAACACGTGCAACCAAAGCAAGGTAGCTAGCGAACCGATCGGAGTAATTTTCGGACCCAAGTCAGACCCAATTACATTCGCATAAACAAAAGCTTCATGAATCACTCCCGTAGAGTTCGTATTGTGAATGGCAAGCGCATTAATCATGACTGTCGGCATGTTATTCATAATCGATGAGAGGATAGCGGCTATAAATCCGGACCCGACTGTGGCTACAAACAAGCCTTGATCACCGACCCATTTAAATACATCGCCAAGTTCATTTGTCAGTCCAACATTTCTAAGACCATAAACAACGACATACATTCCAATGGAGAATGTAACTACTGCCCATGGCGCACCTTTTACAAGCTTCCAGGTATGGATCTCCCGGCTTTGACGAGCAAGCACCAAGAAGATGATGGCTGCAACACCAGCTATGATCGATACCGGTACACGAATAAACTCACTTGTTAAATAAGCGATGAGAAGAACGGCGAGAATAAACCATGAAATCTTAAACAGGCGCATGTCCTTAATCGCATCAATCGGTTTCTTTAATTGTGCCAAGTCATATTGCTTGGGTATGCTTTTCCGATAGTAGATGAAGAGTACAAGTAAACTTGCCGTGATAGAGAACAGAGTAGGGACTATCATACGACTGGCATATGCCGCAAATCCTATTCCGAAAAAATCAGATGACACGATATTAACCAAGTTACTGACGACTAGCGGAAGGGAGGCGGTATCGGAAATAAAACCGCTTGCCATGATAAACGGAAGAATCATACGATCATCAAATTTCAACGCCCGAACCATGGCCAGAACAATAGGCGTTAAGATAAGTGCAGCACCGTCGTTGGCGAAGAAAGCAGCAACCGCCGCACCTAATAGAATGACGTATACAAACATTAAAATACCGTTTCCTTTGGCAGCTCTAGCCATGTGAAGCGCGGACCACTCAAAGAAACCAATCTCATCGAGAATGAGAGATATCAGAATAACCGCAACGAACGCAAGGGTTGCGTTCCATACTATTTGYGTTACATCCCAGACATCATGAAAATCTACGACACCAAAGATAAGTGCAATTACTGCACCGCCACATGCTGACCACCCAATGTTAAGACCTTTCGGCTGCCATATGACGAACACTAACGTTATTATAAAAATGATTGAAGCAATTGCCAGCATAATGCCTCCTGGTTTATGTACAGCCTTTTACTGCATTGATTTTCTCTTGCATAGATGGAAGTTGATCGATTAGATGCCTCAAATAATCTTTGTCATCCAGGTTCAATGAATAGTAAATCCACTGACTTCGGCGTTCCTCGTTAATTAGACCGCCGATTCTTAGTTTTTTTAGATGTTGGCTAATGTTCGGCTGGGTTGTTTCTAAAATCTCAACGATATCACAGACACACATCTCCCGGTGCCGTAGAAGCGCCATAATTGTCAACCTGGTTTTATCTGAGAGAAGCTTAAGGTTATCGGACATTTCATCAATCGGTTGCAAATGGTTGCCTGCCCCCTTTCTGTAACTAGCTTGCTGACTACAGGGTTATTATATACGCGATTAGTTATATAAGTAAATGATTATATTAGTGATTACTTATTTCTTATTCACATGACGTAGATGCATGATTTGGACTGCAGCAACTGCTGCTGATCCCACTTAATTCTTGTGACCTAGACACAGAGCAGACGCCAGTCTCCGGCAGATGAAGATGCACTTCACGAGCTGCTTTAAAGTCTCCATCTAATGCAGCCACAACACTACGAACTTGTTCATAGCCTGTAGCCAGCAGGAAAGTCGGAGCTCGACCGTAACTTTTCGATCCCACGATATAAAAATTTTGTTCAGGCTGACGAAGTTCCGCTTCACCATGAGGGCGTACAGTGCCGCAGCTATGAATATTGGGATCAATCAAGTCAGCTAGTTGTAAGACGGACTCCACAGCGGTATCAGCAGCATACCGCAATTCAGATAGAAACGAGAAATCAGGTCGTGATCCCGATGCCACAATAACCTCATCGATTTTATCGATAGCGTATGCCTTATCTAATTGAGTTCCATGTAGAGATAAGGTGTTTGATTCTTTCTTAATTTGATCAATAAGAAATGGCGTGTGAACCTGTACATTGCCTTGTTGTACATATTGGTTAGCTCGAGTACCTAGTGCTCCGCGTGCCGGCAGCCCGTCATTTTCTCCGCCGCCAAAGGCATCCGAAACCTTTTGCTTTCTTAGCACCCAATGAATTGTTGTTTCTGGAGTCTCCAATTTCAACTCATTTAACAAAGTGAGGGATTGGAGAGCCGAGTGGCCACTACCTACAACAACAATGTTTTTCCCAGCATAACGTTTTTTACCTGCACCCAATATATCAGGAATACCGTACTGAATGTGATCTTTATAAATGATCTCGCCATCTGCAGGATGGCCACTTGTGCTCATCGGGTTTGGTGTAAGCCACGTTCCAGTGGCATCAATGACCGCAGAAGCCTCTTTTCGGAATAACTTACCTTGCTGCTCATATTCAATAATAAAGGCCGCATGATCCCGGCCGGCTGTTTTCATTTTATCGAATCCTTTTCGATAAATGGCATTAACCGATGATTGTAGATGAATAAAAGGTTGTAGTTGTTTC
>NZ_JBFRGE010000177.1:0-2620 GCF_052115185.1 Paenibacillus sp. 2TAB19
AATGTAATGAGGATTCGTAGTCAATTTCTATTAATTGAGAAAGAACTAATCATTACATTTTGGCTTGTTTTTTTAGAAAAAATTTTTTTCTCTTCCTCCAGTGACTTTCCAGAAGACTTAGTGAGAATAAAATCCTGAACTTTTATTCCTTCTCTGATATCTGGTAGAGGATAATATTCACTGACCATCTTCTCACCTCTTTTTTATATATTTTTCAGCAGTTTCCGATAACGTTGTTGTATTCACTCCCTCACTGGCTTAAGTGAGCTACAGCGAACTGGTCCTACGGACTTAGCCAGTGCATGGTTGTTTGGCTGAATAAGCTTCCTTGCTAATGAATTAACTTCTCTGAATTCGCTTCTTTCAACTTCGGCCGAACCAAGGAGCGTTAGCGACGCAGCGTGAATACGGTGCTATCAGAAGTCACAGACCTCTATGAATTAACCTCCACTTTCTTCTTTTTTGTTTGATTCTCTATTTAATCTTAATTGTGCCTGCTCTATTTTTGCTGGTAGCGAATAAACGTAATCTAAGATTACTTCAGTAAATTCAATCATCATTTCGACAGTCTCACTTGAAAACTCTTTATCATCTGCATGAGCAGCAGAGTTTCCTTCTTTCCTCAAAATATATGAAACCCCTTCCATAATCGGAGGTAAAATATTTTCTGACTGAAGATCTTTCAATTTTGCAAATAAATCTTTACCCTTAGCATTCTTATGTTTACACATCATTTCTAAGGTTCTCCTCAATGCCATAATACAAACTGCTCCGTCTAAATTTCTTACCTTTAATGCAGCATCAAATGCATTTAGTACTGATTGTGGGAGATGTTTGTTCTCACTAGAACCTGAAGGAAAGATTATGTCTGTATATGTAATAGGTTTTCCATTTGGCTCTGTCTCTTCACTAAATGAGGTACTTCTTTGAATAGTAATTTCTGTACAGACCGGGCACAAATACATTTCCCATCGTTTATAATAAGTAGTTACATAAGCAGGATTATAAAGATTATCAGAATTACCCCAAATCTCTTCATGTTCTACCGTGTCATAACTTGCGACGACTTTCATAGATGTTTTATTACCACAATGGAGACAAGTAATAACTTTTTCCTTCATATATTTCCGCCCTTTACTGTGATTTCTGATAACGTTATTGTATTCACGAACACCGAAAGGGATGTCCGCTGATTCCGATTCCCCGAAATGCCTCTGAGGACCGAGGGGGTCAGTCCGATGCCTGGATACTGTGTTATAAGAAGTTTCAGCCTTCAACGAGTTTACTCGCATTAATTTCTTTTATTATTTGTTCTATTTCATGCTTGTTTACTTCAGGATAAACCCTTCGTAGTAGCTTTATCTGCCTTTCAATAAGTCTTTCTGAGAAGTGGCCGTCTCTTCTTAATCTCTTTACATATCTTGATAAGCTCTCTTTTAGAAATAGTCGTGGATCAAACTCAGTTGAACTTCTATTACCAACACCAGAATCTATTCTTGGTATTAGATATGCAACGGCAGTTAATATCCCCCATATTTCGTCAACTGTATCTTCAATATCACTCACAGTACTTTCGACACTACTTGAATTGCTTTCCGCACCATCAGCAGTTGAATATATGTCATCTAATGCTTCCGATATTTTCTTATCAAAAAGTTGAAGCTCTTTAATTAACGAACTGGTTTGTCTTAAAACTTGAGTTTTTGTTTCGTTTAAATTTTGTTCCAATTCTCTTGTTGCTTCTTTGAAGCTGTCTATAAACTTATTTCTTTCACTTTCCATAAATAACGAAAGTAGTTCGTTAGGATATAGGGAGCGTTTCTGCCCATCACCTCTAATCCGATACGTGCCTCCGTCAGTACAATAAGGCTTAAAGTCACCACTTGGTATTTCTAGAATATATATACTTTGACCATTGATATCTTGGGCTGTGATCTCTAAATTTACTGGTGGTCTGCAGCTTTGAGCCTTGTTTAATATTGATAGCTTTCCATTATCACTAATTGGACACCCAACAATAGTCCCTAACTGCCTACCTATAGTGTCAACATCATCCTTTACGCCAATTAATATAACACCACCAGATATTGAATTTGCAAACGCAACTACGTCCTCAGTTTTAAGTCCCGCGAGAGATTCCTTAAATTCAACTTCGTACCCTTCTTCTTTGTTAATCAATTTAATTAATTCTTCTTGATTAATCATTCTTTCTCATCCTTTGCTGAAATTTCTTATAACGTTCTTTTATTCACGACATCCTACGAATGTCGGATGTGTCCGGCTGCTAACTTCCTGGCTTTTTAACTTCTGACGGACCATGGGCCGAACGGCCCGCAGCGTGACTACAGTGTTAGGTGAATCCCCTTCCTTCATCGGAATACAAAAAATGGCTTATTGAACTCCTACGATACAATAAGTCTCATTTATCGCTCTTTCGTAGTCTTCATACTTAAAATAAAAAAAACCTATATTAATACGTTTATTTTCAGGTTCTAGCTTGAAATCCCTCCATCCCCGCTGCTGCCAAACGCATCATCGAATCTACCTCTTACTCCTGCCGGACCGATGTTAAATGCCGGTGCGTGAATATGGTGTTAGATGACGGTGACTTGAGATACCT
>NZ_JBFRGE010000178.1:0-2598 GCF_052115185.1 Paenibacillus sp. 2TAB19
GGCAGGTACGTTCGACCCGGCTACTCTAATCCTCGAAGCTAATGCAAAAAGGATCAACCAGAAAGAAATGGTTGATCTCATAATACGAAAGGGCAAGTTAACTCAATCAAGAATGAAGGAAAGAAGGGGAAAATAACGAATATACAATAAAAGGAAATGAGAAACGGATTTGTTAAAAGCACAAAGGAGGAGACGGAATGACCATTATAAGTATTGAGGGCGCAAGTGCTGTAGGAAAAACAAGTACCTCTTCTGAATTGGCTACCAGTCACGGGGCTTTTCACATTCCAGAAATCAATACTTGGTGGAAAGAACGACCGAACCCTGAATATAGAGAATGGTGGTTTGAACGTCAGGCGGACCGATGGAGAATAGCCTTGGAAAACAGGAATAACCATTCATTTGTTGTAATCGATATAGATTTATTTCAACCTCTCTGGTATAACTGGGCGTATGATTTTACTTTATTTGATAATCAGTCGTTAGAGTTTGTAGCCGATTACTATCGAAAACTGATACTAGACMAAAAAATCGGGTTCCCCGATCGTTATTATGTACACGGTTGTAATGAGGAAGAACTAATTAAACGGAAAAAAGCAGACTCCTCGAGGAGACGAGGGGGTTTTGAGATGAATTTACAGTTCATCCTACCACAAAAACATTATTTCGAAGCGCTTAACAAAGAAGTTCCTGGTCTAGTCTGTTTTATTGATTCCGTGAGCATTGATAAAAATGTTGAGGAAATTATAACGTCAATTCCAAGTACCCCAAATACACATACTTACTCAATTGAATTGTTTGATTTTGTAGTCGATTGGCTTTCTCGAAATAAAGCAGCTCAGTTCAGATGATGGAACTAACGGAGAAGTACGACAAGTTCTGCTATAAGCGCCAGCTGGCGTGAAGTGCAGAAGAGTAAAACTTAATCTCAACTTTACAACCGAGGATGGGAATGACGGAACCATGTATCCTGAAACCATCCCGCCAATACTCCTGCATGCGTCATGCCTGACAGGGCATGGGGTGTGAAGTACAGGTGGAGTCGGCAGAACAGAGGCTGAAGCCACCTCACGGAAAGGTATGCCAATGGATATGCTGCGCGGCTGAAAAACTGGATATGGTGAGAATGTTCACTTTCTTGAACTGACGAACTTCCGAATGTACTGGTCTAAAGTTAGAACGTATGGAAACATACGGGCCATCAAGCGATGGTGTGAGTGGCGTTGAGTAAGAATTTATCATATGAAATACGCTATGCTGAACAATGGCAGCTTCCAACTCACAGGCTTAGAGGAAGCACCTACGTCCTGAATGGATAGCTAGGTCGTAAGGGACTTGGAAAACAAGGAACGTTGCTTCAAGGGCTGTCACCCGAAACGGTTGCTATAAGGCTTTGCCGAAATGCATTTATCCTTGAGAGGGCAGGGGCACGACTGATGAACCTTCTGTAATGGGAGTGGAGGAACAGCCCCAAGTCTAATGGAACGAACGATCATTTTCCAACGTGAATTGCACCGATCGGGTAGGAACGTGGGAACATCACCTCTACTAGGGAGGGATGCCACAGTGCAGGCTCTACGATACTGGGATTACTACGGCATGACGGATACATTCACAACGTTGTACGATAGAGCTGCGAATAAGGAAATCTTCTCGAAACTGTACGATGTCATCACATCCAGAGAAAACATCCTCCTCGCCTATCGAACGATGAAATCGAATAAAGGATCGCGGACATCTGGAACCGATGGCAAAACCATTGCGGATATCCAAAAGCTGTCCGAAGACGAACTAGTCCTTGATATCCAAAACAAGCTAAAGAACTACCGCCCCAACAAAGTCAGACGGAAGCACATTGAAAAAGATAACGGCAAATGGAGACGATGGAACGCCGGATGCCGGGAAACTGGCACGTCCGGTGTGGCGCAGGGGAAAAGCCGGAGATTACTTCAAACGCTTACCTATTGCAACCTATAGCTCAACAGGACGTTACGGCAGCCGGCTTCACAATTGGCTGCCGTTGTTCTTTGAAGTAACGGGCAGGAAAGTTGCGGATAAAATGGAAACTTAAAACTTATTTGTGGTAAAATTGAGAAGGATGTTTTCATGAATCGGAAATATAGGGGGATTCATAGTGTCAAAAAAATCAATAAGGACAGTTCTGTTCTTGGCAATCATCATATGTGTAGCTGCACTATTTTATTACAATAATGTATTTGCTCGTAGTGTTGCAGTTGCCACCGTTACAGAAAAAGGAAATGGTTTTATCATCATTGAGAAAGCGGATGGAACAATAGAAAAAATTAAAACAACAAAATTACTAATACCATTAATCGAAGTGGGTGATCGTTATTTTATTAGTTATCATAGTAATAAACTTCGATCTCCTTTTATAAAAAGCATTGAACCTTCAGAATGAGATTGCTAGCATAATATTTAACTATGTTCAACTATCGGAGAACTATAGCTTAACAATCCTTTAAACGAGGCTGCCGACATAAATCGGCAGCCTCGTTTAGCTAACTGGCAGGATTGTTTAGAACTCTTAAATGGAATTTATGGTAAAATCATCTGTAATGCGATGCTGCCCCATGGGAG
>NZ_JBFRGE010000179.1:0-2535 GCF_052115185.1 Paenibacillus sp. 2TAB19
ATAATAGCCAGCTGCCATGAACTCACCTTCCATTAATCAATAGTAATTGTTTCACATAACGTTATTGTATTCACAACGTCGTTTCTCCTTAGATTGCTCTTATCTAAGGGGAATTGACGTGTCCGGCTGAATATGCTTACTTGCCTGAGATACATCTTTGATTCACTTCCCCTTCCTCGGTCCGGACCGAGGGCCGAATGGCCCGATGCGTGCATACATTGTTATATGAAGTCATCTATCTTCTTCGAGTAAACTCGCATATATCTTGTCTAATATAAGAACTCCATCTTTAATGGTTTTAAGAAAATACCGACTTTCTATTTGATCTTTTATTTTCATAAAAGTTTTTGAACCAATAATACAAAATGGGTCTGTTGCTGGGTGTTCGCCTTTCAATATTCTATTTATGGGTATTGGAGCATCTAATTCATGATAGGTTTGAATATTATTGGTTATGTGGGTTTCCCATACACCTACAGAAAGATTTATAAAAGATTTGATCTGATTCCCGTTTAATCTCCAAGTATTATCATCCAGAACTACATCTCGTTCAGGAGTGATCATATGTAATGTTATTTCCTTGGAGTCACAGCTCCAAAATAATCTCAGGTGATCATGTAATTCAGAATCTAATAGTACTTGCTTGTAGTTGTTCTTTACATGCTGATTAAATCCTAATCGAAACTTCTTTCCTAAAAGATTGGTATTCCATCTAATAATCTCTTCAAGTGAGTTATCTTCTGCTTCCCAATATCCTGATTTATAAGGAAAGTAATGAAAAAATGATTTATATACTTCCTCTACAAATTCCTCAGAAAATGATGAATGAGGAAAAGAATAATAGACTGAAAAATATGGAGGCATCTTTGTCTCTCCTCTCTTTCCTTATTAAGCATTATAGATGATTTCACCTAACGTTATTGTATTCACGATGTCCCACCGACTTAAGGCCACAACGTGGCCAGGTGCGATGCGCTTAGTCGGTGCGGATGTGTCCTGCTGCTCCCGCATTCACGAACCCTAAAATACCTCTCGATCCCACTTCTAACTTCCAAGCCGGACCGGGGGCGAATGCCCTATGCGTGAATATGCTGTTAGCTGATGTTGCTGACTTCCTGATATTCTAATAAATCTCCTTATCCTATTATCTCGCCATTCCAATTAACGATTGTTATTTCTTTAACCTTCAATAGGCACCAATCAATTATTTCACGTATTAATTTCGGTGTGACTGTCTCATCGATCCATTTTGGTGTTAGTACCCTTCTATATCCTATATATTCTCTTGTCCAGCCTTCGAACTCTTCTCCTAATATCACAATTATTGGAGCCTTATGTACTGTATTGACCGACTTCGTAGGTTACTATAAGTTTCTTATCTTCAGATACAACATGTAATTTAATTTTTCCTTCGTCATCAAAATCCGGTTCAACATACCGAAGTGCCCTTGCGCGATGCGCTTATTCGATGCGGATGTCTCTGGCTGCCACCGTTCCCCAATATCCCTCTGCCAGACCGAGGGGGCTTGTCCTCCGATGCGTGAACACGGTGTTATGCGAAGTGCAGAGCTTCTTGATTAGCTAACAAATGTCTCTTTCCTCAATTCATAAAATATCTTTACTAACGGGTGATCATTTTCATTTATTTCAAGTTTATTAAACCTTCTTTTGCCTAGTCTCCTATCAATTATTCCGAATGCTTTATAGATAGCATTATTAGAGGTTATTATTTCTTCAAATGGTGTATTGAGATAATTCCTTAAATTTTGGATTATGTGACTGGTTTCGTGTAACCCTAAATTCATTATTTTTTCAACATTTTCTGATTTGATATTTGGTTTGTAAAAATCTTCATGGTAGCCGTGTTGCAGAGAATGAAGCGTAATGTCTTCTGGCAGTGGGTTCATGTACCAATGATAATAGCCGCCACCAAAGATCTTCCTACCGTCAACAGTTACCCATGCTTCCCCATATCCATCATGAGCTTCATGATATCTTGTCTCATGAATGTCTATTCTTTTGCTTAATTTAGGGGTGATAAACCCCCGAATCATAACCCTTAGCTTTGACCAATCCATTTCTAATTTCCTTTCATTTAGTCTTTTATATATTTATCTGCATTTCGCATAACGTTGTTGTGTTCACGACGTCCCACTCACTTAAGGTCACGAAGTGATCGGGCGCGATGCGCTTAGTCGGTGCGGATGTGTCCGGCTGCCACCACTTCTCCGAAATCCCTCTGCCAAACCGAGGGGTTTGTCCCCCGATGCGTGAACACGGTGCTATGCGATGTCTAAGCCCTCTTGAACAACATTCAACATCAGATCTCTATGTGTTTCTCATTAATTTCTTCACTATTATTAAATCTCCAAAATTCATATTGCTCTATGCCTCCAACATTAATTCCTGCAATAAATGTTGGATCTAGAAATATCGGTAGCGTCAAGAAGTTTGTGTAAGAAGGTAGGAATATCCATCGAGACGATGGGTAACTGTTATGTCTGAATGTTCTGACGTTTTTGCAGGTAGGGGGTC
>NZ_JBFRGE010000180.1:0-2486 GCF_052115185.1 Paenibacillus sp. 2TAB19
GCTCCCTCCATTCTTTGGAATGAAGCGCCATTCAACAAATTCATGCAGTTTCACCACTTTCATTGATGATCTTCTCTTAGTTATTCAACAGAATAATCTTCATTCCTGCTAAGTTCGACACATAWAAATGAAAAAAATGAGACGAGTGTGTCGATATTTGCCGACTTCATAATCTTCAACAATTCCCTAATTTATTACAATAAGAAAAAAGCCCTATCTTTGAATTCAGATAGGGCTGAAATGGTCTAAACGTCCCATTTCTAGTTTTTCATCTTTTGAAGTTCTTGTAAAAGCTGATGGTTTAATATTTTGATGTAGGTCCCTTTCATGCCTAACGATCTTGTCTCAATGACGCCCGCACTCTCGAGCTTGCGAAGCGCATTGACGATTACCGACCGCGTGATGCCGGCACGATCGGCAATTTTGGACGCTACGAGCAGCCCTTCCTTGCCATCAAGCTCTTCAAAGATATGTTCAACGGCCTCCAGCTCACTGAAGGACAACGAACCGACTGCCACGGATACAGCAGCCCGGCTGCGTACCTCTTGTTCGATCTCATCCGCACGCTCACGCAATATTTCCATTCCGACGATCGTCGATCCGTATTCCGCAAGCACTAGATCATCATCATCAAACGTGCCTGACTGTCGAGTCAGTACAAGCGTTCCTAGGCGATCTCCGCCTCCGATAATAGGTACTACGGTCATAATTTCTTGGTCGCCAAGCCGAGGAAACGTCTCATAAACGCCTTCATCCGGCTTCACGTTCGTCATGGATTCCTGCATATCGAGGAACCTGACGTTAGCGTCCTGCGGAAACCTGAGCTCATCAGACGACAAGGAACGCAGGAAATCGTGATCATACACATCAACCGCCGCGCTGCCGAGAATTTTCCCTTTGCGGCTCACAACGAATACATTTGTCTGAATCGTCGTGCACAGCACCTCGGCCATTTCTCTAAAGTTAAGCGCCTTGCCCGCAGCGCGCTGCAGCAAACGGTTCAAGGTTCTTGTCTTTGTAAGTAAAGTCATTACACTGCCTCCCAAAAATCTTAACAACTACAATATATATTGACTCAAATCGCGATTTTGCGCAATGCTTCCCAGCTTTTCCTTCACATATTCCGGTGTAATCGTCATTGTCTCCAGCGATAGCTCAGGCGCTTCGAACGACAAGTCCTCCAGAAGCTTCTCAAGAATCGTGTGCAATCTGCGCGCACCGATATTTTCAGTATTCCGATTGACGTCTGCCGCTATTGACGCGAGCTCACGAATCGCTTCGTTCGAAAACTCCACTTTAATGCCCTCTRTCTCCAGAAGAGCGGTGTATTGCTTCGTCAATGCGTTCTTAGGCTCCGTCAGAATGCTTACGAAATCATCCAAGCTTAGGCTCGTTAATTCTACCCGAATTGGGAAACGTCCCTGAAGCTCGGGAATTAGATCGGAAGGCTTAGCCATATGGAAAGCTCCCGCGGCGATGAACAGCACGTAATCCGTCTTCACAGGACCATACTTGGTCATGACGGTAGAACCTTCAACGATAGGTAAAATGTCCCGTTGAACGCCTTCTCTCGATACGTCGGGACCGTTGCCGCGAGATGGACTGGCGATCTTGTCGATCTCATCTATGAAGATAATGCCGGATTGCTCTGCGCGAAGTACCGACTCCGAGATGACATCATCCATATCAATCAGCTTATTCGCTTCTTCCTGGGTAAGCACCTTGCGGGCTTCCTTGACCGACAGCTTACGCTTCTTATGCTTCTTCGGCATGAACTGACCGAACAGCTCCTGCATATTCATGCCCATGCCTTCAGGTCCTTGGCCAGACAACATATCCAGCATATTAGGAGTGGAGTCTTCAACCTCGATCTCTATCGTCTCGTTCTCCAGCTTGCCTGCTGACAGCTGTTCCTTCACCTGACTGCGTCTTTGCTGAACGTTAAAGTCAACGTCCGGCTCTTCGACTTCCTCTTTCGCCTGCTGCTGATTGTTGCCGAACAGCATTTCAAAAGGATTTTTGGCTGACTTCGCTTTGGCAACAGAAGGCGCTAGCAACGATACAATACGCTCGTTAGCAAGCTTCTCGGCCCGCTCCTGCACGCGCTCCGTACGCTCGGCCTTCACGATACGAATCGACGTCTCAACGAGATCGCGAACCATTGACTCGACATCACGGCCAACGTAACCCACTTCAGTGAACTTCGTCGCTTCAAGCTTCACGAAGGGAGCTTTCACCAGCTTAGCCAAACGGCGGGCAATTTCCGTCTTGCCGACACCGGTAGGACCGATCATTAAAATGTTTTTCGGAACGATCTCATCGCGCAGCGATTCATCCAGCATGCTTCTGCGATAACGATTGCGGAGCGCGATCGCAACCGACCGCTTCGCTGACTTCTGACCGACAATATATTTATCCAGCTCTGCAACAATTTGGCGCGGCGTTAAGGCATCATTTTTCATACTATAATCCCTCCGATAATAGAT
>NZ_JBFRGE010000181.1:0-2395 GCF_052115185.1 Paenibacillus sp. 2TAB19
ATTCTAATAGATTTCAATCATTAAGAGAAAATGGCCTGCAATATAAAGAAAAAGGTAAAGTTAGATCGATACAAGCGAATGTCATTGATACGCTCGAAAATGACGATGTATACGATTTTATTTTCGTTACCGTTCGTTATGATCGGTCCGAATCAGCGTTGTTAGCGCTAAAAGATAATCAGAGCAAAAATATAGTTTCGATGACTAGTAATTCAATTGGATTTTCTTCGTGGCTGGATATTGTAGGGGATAGGCTTTTACCAGCTTTTCCCGGCTTCGGCGGACAGATTAAAGATGGAGTATTGCATGCTCGATTTCTACCAAAGATTATAGCGGCAACTGCTTTTGGAGAAATTAATGGTGTAGTGACAGAACGCATAGAAACCCTCGCAAAATTATTTAAAACAGCAAAGCTTCCCTACGTTGTTAAAAAGGATATGCAAGCGTATCTAATCACACATTCCGTATCAGACATTGCCATGTTGAGCTTTTTGCATTCTGAGAATAAGATAATTGACAAAAAAACAACCAGAACCAGAATGAAGGCACGCAAAATAACAGTCACTTTAAAAGCATATCTTAGGGCAATACAAAAAGCAGGCGTTTCAATTGATCCACCAATGCTTAAAATGGTGTTTAAATTCCCAAACTTATTTTTGGATCTTTTCTTTATGGCATGGCTACGAACTAAAATGGTTAGGGATATGATGTTGCCGGATTATGCGAACAGTGCTAACAATGAGATTGTGAAGCTGAGTAATGATTTAATGAAATTTTTAAGTCAAAATGTCAAATCGGAAATACATGTTCAGTAATATGAACAACTACAGCGGCAGTCTAAGACTTTATTTATCGAGTCTTGTTCTGTCGCTGCTTTATTTATTGGACCAGTCTAAAACTTATTTTTAAGAAGTTGATGACTTTTTTTCACAGAACATAATCTACTATAGGAGACAAGGTCATCTTACCGTCTGGTATACGAGACCTAAGGCTCCAGAATTAAAGGTCTTGTTTTCGATTAGCTTAAGATTGACCTTCTCCTTGAGACCTTGGAATAACGGCAATCCCTTACCGATCAGGACGGGAGAAACCGTAATTTTATACTCATCAATTAAATCAAGCTGCATAAGGTGATGTGCCAACCTAGGACTGCCGAGGATGACCATATCCTTGCCTGGCTGCTGTTTGAGGTTATTGATCTCTTTCTCGACATCTTCTTTCACGAGTCTGGAATTATTCCATTCGACTTTCTCCAGCGTCGTGGAAAACACGATTTTGGCTGTCTTTTCGATCCACTCGGCATGATTCCGTTCATGCTGCGAAGCTGATGGGTTCGAAGGCACAGACGGCCAGTAACTGTGCATCATCTGATAAGTCCCACGTCCCCAAATGACAGTGTCGGCAGTACTCAGAATTTCTTTCGCGTGTTTCTCCAAATCAGCATCGTAGGAAACCCAGCCAATGTCCATTTCACCATTCGGCCCTTCTACAAAACCGTCAAGCGATGCGTGCAGAAATAGAACGAGTTTTCTCATGTTCGTTTCTCCTCCAATTTTGAATTTATTTGTTCGATTTTTTGGCCGTTGGCCCGCGTATCACCCTGCTGTTACATTCATAATAAATCATTACGTAACGTAAGGTTCAAGTGGAAATCTGAATTTTTTTGAAGACAACAATGTTGCGCAAAACTGTCCGTTACTTCAATGGCGAACAGCAGCCGATCTTATCAGGCCAGTTAGAGCCTCGCGAACGTGATGTAATCGACTTGGACAGGCTCTGCCGATTCGATCCGAAGTGCCCGGTTGATTTGCCCCCGGTGATATTGCCCATGTAAGAGAACCTGCAACAGGATGTCCCGGATGGACGTTTGGAACGGAACCCCGCTCTGGTTCGCATAGTCGATCATCTCGTCCAACTCGGATTCCTCCAGCCCTTCGATATAGACGCGATATTGATCGGCGTTTTCTTCGAACATCACTCGAATCGCCATCAGGTCATCCACTTCCTCCCACAACGAATACTGCGCGCTGCCCTTGCCCTGCAATCGGGACAGCCAGACTCGTTCCGCGACCGCGATGTGCCGAACCAGCTTCAGTAGATCCTTGTTCTTCGTCTCACTCTCCTCGAGCGCGTCCAAGATGCGTCCGTCCGCCCAGTATAGGTGGTCCATCATGCACTTAATCGTCTTCATTTCGGTTTCCCCCTCTTCGTCTCATCGATTATTTGAACCTACTATTATCCGTTAGTTTAATCATTTGAATCAACTAAAACAACTTTTTTTCATGTGAATTCCTTGTTGCTGTAGCACTTCCCCATTCGGTCGTTTCTACATGGGGGCGTACACAACCAGAAATATGTGGTCCAACAACAGGCTTTACATCCAGCGTTAATGAAA
>NZ_JBFRGE010000182.1:0-2364 GCF_052115185.1 Paenibacillus sp. 2TAB19
GACGTGAACGATGAATCGCGCGGAGAGACGCGTCGATCGATTCGGGCAAGTCAAAGAATTGAGGAGATTTTTATGGCTAAGCGGCTAGCCACAGAGTATGTAAATGCCAAACTGCAGTTAACGGCCACGGAGATGGCGGGATTCATTCGATTGTTCGAAGAGCAGCAAATACACCTTCAGGTGCGCGTGCTCGAAGGCGGCAATCAGGAGCTCGTTCTCGAAGACGTAGCAGGGAGGGAAGAGGTCAGGTTGACGTTTGAGCGTCGACAAGACTATTACGTATGTGTTCTTTCTTGCCGACTTGTAGGACCTAGGCTGACAAATGCAATGCGCAAAGCGGTCTCCGCTTTCCGAGGCAACGCGATCGTCAACCGGATTTATAGTCATTATACGATGATCTATCATTATAGGAATGGTTCCGTCATGAGCATTGTGGAACAAACCGCTGCAGGCGAGCGTCTCGTATTTGAATACAAAGATACGGCTTTGCAGCTTGAGAACGTATACCGCAGCCGCTTAATCGAGCGAGAGATTGGATTGATTAACGGTGCAGTCAACGAGCTTCTTGACCTTCGCAATCAAGCGACGGCAGCYGAGGAGATCGGCAGAATTGACGAGCGCTTGGCGGATATGACCAAGAAGTTGTTTATTTTAGAAGCGTAATGTTTAATAAGGGATAAGCAGGAGGCCGCTTGCGCGGCTTCTTTTTTTATATCGGAAAAAACTGGATCATTCCGAGTAACTGTAACCTCATGACYGGTTTGATCGTCTAAGATTTGTCGCAAGTTTTTCATACGATTTCGATTAGCATCACAGAGATTACACAAAAGGAGCTGGAACAGAGATGAATCCTTCGAAAAATTTCAAAAAGTTTGCGGTCGGCATTACCTTTTCAGTCGCATTGGCGCTATCCGCTTGCAGCAATGCTAATAATGGAGAAAACGGCGAGCAGCCGGACCCAATCGTAAGCGAAGCTCCGTCCGAGGCTGAGCAGACAAGCCCTAGTCAAGACGTCGCTCCGAGCGCAGAGCCTTCAGAAACGCCGAATGGGACGGGCGAACAGAACGGCGGCAGCCATACTCCATCCGACGGTGATGAAGCAGCGGTAACGGTCGGATCTCTCGTCCAACTGGCCAAGAAGGGCAAAGTGCCGAATTGCCAATACGCGGCACATACGGACCTCTTCGACGATATCGAGAAAAAGTGGGGGAAACCGGACAGCAACAATGCAGCTGGAAAGGGTCTTTATGCGGAGTATAAGGATAAAGGCATCACCTTCGGTTACAACAAAGGCATGGTGGTGTTCGATGTCCGTTCCTATGCAAGCGAGCTGCGCACCATCGCTTTGAAAGATATCGAGAAGGCGCTTGGCAAAGCGGATGAACAAACAAAAAACGGTTCGGACGATATTTACACCTATGAAGTAAACGAGCAGTACCAGCTGAAATTCGTTGTATCTGAAAAGACCGGAAAGGTTGATCATATCTCGGTATTCAGCCCGCAGGACACCAAAAATAATATGGCTGGCTGACAAGCATTTCTGTTTCGCGACAAGCCTGACAGTCATACATTGAAAACGGGGCCGGCGACGATATTTTGGTCGAAAAAAACCTGTTGCATTTCTCCCGGATAGATGTTATTTTTAGATTCGTTGAAAACATTGTTGCAATTGAATAATAGGAACCAGGATTCACTCAGGACATGGTTATGTTGCGAGAGATTAATCCCTCGAGAAGTGAATGACGTAGGTCCTAGCGGATGAAATTTTTCAAACATTTTATTCCTAGGAAGGGGGAACCGAAGGATGGAATATTCAACTTTCGGAAGACACGTTGCTGTTGATACTTGGGGTGTAGATTTTGAACTGCTGAACAGCGCTGAATTTTTGCAAAACCACATGGTGGAGGCTGCCGAAGCTTGTGGTGCTACTGTACTTTCGGTGCAAGCGAAACAATTCGATCCTCAAGGCGCAACCGTTCTTGTCATGCTGTCGGAGAGTCATCTCTCGATTCATACGTATCCTGAGAGAGGATTTGCCGCGCTGGACTGCTATACCTGCGGTGATACTGTAGATCCACAACTTGCGATTGATTACATGCTCGCTGTGCTTAAGCCGAAGTCGACTTATGCGAAGAAGCTTGTACGCGGAATGGGCGAATTGCAAGTCGTTGAACAAAAAATGAAACAAATCGAGCTTGTCTAAGAGCTTTGGGCCGATTGGCATATCGAAATAACCATGGATCTAATCCATGGTTATTTCTTTGTATGAAAAGGGAATAATGGATAGGAGTTTTTCAAACATTATTCATAAATGAACATTTTCTGAAAGTCGAACTATGTTATAATAAGCGATAACATCAAGGT
>NZ_JBFRGE010000183.1:0-2314 GCF_052115185.1 Paenibacillus sp. 2TAB19
GTATACATGTACTAATAGTATACATGTACTAATATATATACGTTGCTTGGAAATTTGAAGTAGGCAATAAAAATTGACATAGTACACTTTTTCGTACCTAACAGCAGAAATGAGTGATTAAGGTGTCTAGAATAAATGAGGATGAATTTAGTGAAGAATGTATGAAAGATCATAGAGAGTTATATGGCATCGCCTATACTCAAAACATACTTTCGGGACGTTGGAAGTATCTAATTCTTTGGTTTTTAAAGTTTAACCCGCATCGATATAATGAAATTAAGACTCGTTTAGGGGGAATTTCACAAGGATCCCTAACAAAACAACTTCGAGAATTAGAAGCGGATGGCTTAATTAATCGCAAAATTTATCCAGAGGTACCTCCGCGTGTTGAATATTCATTAACATTGAAAGCAGAGGAACTAATCCCCATTATTGATTTAATGGAACATTTCGGGAAGAAGTTTGGGGATAAAATAGATTAAAAATTGGACTTCTTAAATTAATCTCCCGTTAGCGCAACGACGACAGCCGATCTTTCTGGCGGCTGCCGTCGTTGGTTGTTGAGCTATCGTTTCCCGTTAGAATTCCTGTAAAACGAATAATTTGGCGTTTGAACAAAAAGGAGCGCCTCCAGTACGATGGGGTTACGCACGAGGTCATTGCCTCAAAAAGCCCATCAGGAGGTCGCTCTACTATGAAGTTTAAGGCACAAGACAAGCAAAATCAACTCATTGAAAACATTACCGTTCACCATCTAGTTRTTGGCGTCGACATCGCTCAGGAAACCCATGTTGCCCGGGCTGTCAGCTTTCGAGGGATTGCTTTAGGCGCTCCGCTCGAGTTCGGCAACCATCGCGAAGGGTTCAAGTTGTTCGAGAGTTGGGTCCAGGATATTCTCAAAACCCACAGTCTGAGCAGCATCATCGTTGGCATGGAGCCGACCGGCCACTACTGGTTCAGCCTAGCACGCTGGCTTGTCGAGCAAGGAATTGAGGCTGTTCTGGTTAATCCTCATCTTGTCAAAAAGAATAAGGAAAACCGGGATAATACGCCGTCTAAAAGCGATCGTAAGGACGCCCTTGTCATAGCAGATATGATCAAAAACGGGTACTACTCCCCTGTTCGCTTTCATCCGGAAGCCTTCGAGGAGCTGCGCATTCTCATGGCAAACCGCGAGACGGTTACCAAACGGCTTAACAGTGCGGTCAATCAGATTCATCGCTGGGTAGACATCGTCTTTCCCGAGTTGCGTCAGGTCTTCAAAATCCTTACCTGCACCAGTGCAATTGCAACACTCAGACTCTTTCCTTTGCCGAGCGACATCAGTCGGTTAAGTACAGAACAGGTCCTCGATGGCTGGAAGCAATATGTGAAGCGCCACTCTGGAGTTAAACGCGCCGAGTTGCTCATTTCACTTGCTAAATCCAGTGTCGGCACTACCCATGCACTACACGCATACAAGCTTCATCTTGACCAATTACTAGAAGAATATGACCTGGCACAGCGTCAGCTTGAACAGATTGAGAACGAGCTGCACTGCATTCTTAAGCGAATTCCTTACGCAAAGAAGCTGCTTGAAATACGAGGCGTCAGCGCTACGTGTCTTGCAGGTGTTCTAGGTGAGTCCGGTGATCTAAGCGGTTATTCGCATGGAAATGCACTACTTCGGCATGCCGGACTGAATCTAGCGGAGGCTAGTTCTGGGAAATGGCGAGGAAAAATGGTGCTCAGTAAACGTGGGCGCCCACGTCTGCGTCATTTTCTGTATCTTATGACTATGTGTATGGTTATGACGAACCCAGAAATTCGGACTTTACACCGTTACAATGTGGAGGAAAAGAAGCTGAAAAAGATGAAGTCCATCATGAAATTATGCAGCAAGGTAGCCCGTTTGCTGGTCGGCCTGGCTAAAAGCAGCGAGGCTTACGATTCAACCAGAGTTTTCCCACAGGCTGCCTAAGTTCAGTCCTTCCTCACCAGCTCAAGCATTCGCAGGATGACAAGAAGCACGGAGTATCGGGAGACATTACGCAAAAGGGCTCGGACCCGTTCCGTTAGAAASACCGACCTCSACCCCGTAGTTAGATGAGACGAAGGAATGAAAGGGCTATGACCCGTTGAGACATGGGAGCGAGAATCGCTAGGGCGACGTGGAGACGTGCGCATAATGGAACAATATGGGTGATGCAGCATTCACCTTTATTCCCGCATGCCCATTTTTACGTCTGTTCGCCACCGACTACTCCCACACCCTCCTCTTCGTTGTAACTACAGGATGAAATCCTGCGAATTCATGAGCCTGAGTGAGGAAACT
>NZ_JBFRGE010000184.1:0-2238 GCF_052115185.1 Paenibacillus sp. 2TAB19
ATCCAGCTCTTGAAGTCGGCTGAACAAGTGACCGGCTATATCTGCTTCGGAATATTCCTTGATCTTCTGAATCAAAGCAATAAAATTTCTTACGCGTATAGGTTTCATCTCATAATCCACAGCATCCAATTGAATGGCCTTCTTCAGGTATTCGAACTCGTTATAGCCGCTTAGGATGACAACCCGTGTTTCCGATTTGATTTCTTTGATCCGCTCTAGAAGCTCTAACCCATCCATGCCGGGCATTCGGACATCCGTCACCACGATTTCGGGCATGTGCTCGGTAAACTGGATCATTGCCTCCAATCCGTTAGAGGCTGTTACCACTTCCTCAATATCCAAAGCGGCCCAATCAATTCCCTGCTCCATTCCCGAACGGATCTGTTCGTCATCGTCGACAATCAACAATTTCATCCCCGTTCACCTGCCATTCATGTTATCGATTGGCGGAATCAGTACCTCGACCCGAGTGCCAATCCCGCACTTACTTGAAAAAGTAAGACCGAAACCTTGCCCGTGGCTGAGCTTGATTCGATCATCTATATTTTTGAGTGCGAACACGTTTTTCGTTTCATGATCGCTTTCCATCATTTGATGGATTTCCCTTTCGTCCGTACCCGCTCCGTTATCCTCAACAATGAAGCGAATCCCTTCGTCAACCTTGGTAATTACAACTTCGATAAAGCCGCCCTCCACGATATGCTCCAATCCGTGAACAATCGCATTTTCTACCAAAGGCTGCAGAATCAACTTAGGCATTTTGCAGCCCATCAACTTCGCATCCGCACTAATGCGAAGTTTTATTCGATCGCCATACTTGCGTGTCTGAATAAACATATAGCTTTCCAGAAAATCGAGCTCCTGGCGTACCGTCACGAGCGGCTCGCCATTATTCAGAACGTGTCTGAAGATTTCTGCCAACGCTTCAATCTGTTCGCTTACGTCATAGTTTTTCTTTTTCACGGCCAACCAATGAATGGAATCTAGCGTATTGTATAAAAAGTGTGGGTTGATCTGGGATTGCAGCGCAGTGAGCTCCGCTTCCCTTTGCTTAATTCTCCCCACATAGACATCATTAATGGTAGCCTTCAATTGCTCGGTCATCCGCAGAAACCCATTGCCGATTTCGCCAATCTCATCCTTGGATTCAACGACCAGCGCGATATTGAAATTGCCGGTTTTGAGCTTCGCCATCTCAGACCGAAGCTTTCGCAGAGGCTTAAGCAGGTACTTGTACTGGATGAGAGAGAACAGTATGCCGAATAAAATGCATAACGAAAAGACAAAGAACAAGACGGTATTGACAGTCGTAATTAATGTGGAAAACGAACTCTCCGGGATGGACTGAACAAGCATCAAATTTAACTCCTCAATCGTATAAAAAAGAACGATGAGCTTAGTGCCGTCGATTTCGATCGTAAAAAAATCCTCTTTCAGTCGCAACGCTCTTTGAATAGGTTCAACTACTCCGATCGGATGCCCAATCAGGGCCCTCTCTGACGATGAAAGAATCAACCCTGATTGATCAATCAAGTGGATTTGGGAACCGGGAACAGAATTCATGTTTTTATAAAAGTCGTATAGCTTTTCTTCATTAACCGTAAACTTCTCGTACCCAATTGTTCTCCCCAGCTTGTCAAAATCCATAATCGCCCGATAATAAGAGAGTTCGTGCGGAGCGGTGACCCAGAAGCCTCTGCCCTGCAATTCTTCTGCATCGTGCATGTTCGCCTGATTCATCACAGGTATCTCAATTCCCCGCTGATAAAGGAGCTCCTTATCAGCGTATAGATGAATGCCTTCATAGTCATCTTTGGATCCAATAATATCATCCATCCACGCATCGACATCCAGATAGGCCTTTTCATACTCCGTCGAACTCTTGTAATCGCCTTTAATAAACTGTTGTACCATATCGTTAGACAGGACACGGACCGAAATATCGTCTGTATCCGCAGCCAATGCTTCGAAATTCTGTTTCGTTTGCTTCAAGGTTTGAAGCGCGCTTTCACTTGCCTTGTTCAGGGTCAATTCGGCGAAACGGAAGTTCAAATAAAAGCCGACCAAAATCAAGGGCAGGATAATAAAAAGCGCGATGCAGATGTACAGCTTCACGATTATTGGCATGTCTTTGAACTTCACGCTAGTGACGACCTCGCTCTGGGAACCTTATTCGTATAGAGACGAATAAAACGGCATCGAATTGAACGCACTGCTTTACTCGTATTCAGATTAACA
>NZ_JBFRGE010000185.1:0-2167 GCF_052115185.1 Paenibacillus sp. 2TAB19
GACCGGTCGTGTTCAGAACTGGGGACAAATGCTGCTCCAACTCTCCGTTTTCTTCCCTGATCGAGTCGGCCAGCACCTACGCTAACAGGCCAACTCCCCCTCGGGGGAGTTCCTTATAAATGAGTTTACACAAAATTATTGACAGACCCCAGTTTAGTCATGAATATCAGTTAAACACAATCGATAGTTATTTTTATAGTTTAACCATTATAAAAATTTATAAACCTCTACCATCTGCGCAATAGTTTTTTGATTTAATAATCAACTTTTTGCTTTGGACCAAATCTGCCTGGCAACCTCTATACAGTTTTCTATTTTAAATGGTTCACCAAAACTTTTCTCAAAAATCACTTGTATCCGATGACCTAATTCATTAATATAGGTGGCATCTCCGATACTTTCAATTACTTTTTTAATCTCACTTTCAAACTCATCATCTGGTGCATGCGGCAACAAACCGTAAGGATTCCACGAATTAATAGCTTCTGTTACAACTGTCTTAATATTATCATCTATCATTGTATCCATCCTATTCTTCAAATTCATTCTATTCGAAGTATTAGCCGACCAAATAAAATACGTAATCACTCTGCTATTCAATTATTCAACTATCGTCTCCTGTTTGTTTAAGTTGATAAATGTATTTCACAGCTCCTATTTGTCAGTATTTCAATTAACTGTTGGACAAATCCATCATGATTTACTGATCCCTCACGAAAGGACTTATTAAAGGCTTTCCACTCTAATTTGAACGGTGGAATCAATCCGAACCCTCCACACAAACAATCATCAAGTCCATCCAGGCTAGCTCCGAAATAACCGAAAGGGCCATTTATGGCTTCTCCTATTGCGATATAAAAAGATGCTATATCATGAATAATTTCTCCATCAATTATGATAACTTGTTCATTCCTATCAATACTAGATACACGCCTTAATCGTATAACCTGTAACCATGCTCGTTTTTCTTCTAAAGAGAAATCCGTCCATTGTCTAAGTTCGTTAGAATTCTCACGTAATTTCCCCMAAATATCAAAAGCGAAAGGTAACGGTTTTTCAGGGAAATGACCTATAATTTCAATTGGACTTTGCTTGGAAAACTCCAATGTTTTTATCTTAACATCCTTATTGGGAACGAAAAAATATCCACCTAAACTCTTTCCTTCCTTAGATAGGAATTTGAGATACAAGTTTGAAATGGCCAATGTAGAAGTCTCCTTAACGTCCTTTGTTAATTTAAAGCCATGTAACGTCAAGACTGAATAACCTTCTTCATTTGAAGTTAATATCTCTGCCTTATGACAGAAACCCAGTACTGAATCATCTTCAACGTTAACAACCGAAAATTTATAGCTCAAACAATCCCACCTCTAATAACTGCTTAAATTCCATCTTACCATGCTAAACTGCCAGTTAGTTGAAAAAGACGATAATAACTTTTAAAGTATAGAGTACTATTTGTATTGGCAAGAGGAGGTTCGTTTTCATGAATATTTTAATTTTAGGTGCAACTGGACGAGTTGGAGGTCAAATAGTTACTTATGCCCTTCATGACAGACATMATGTTACTGTATTAGTTCGTACTCCAGAGAAGATTCAAATAAATAATCGAAATTTAACGATTATTCAAGGTAATGTTTTAAATAAAGATGATATCTTTCGTGCAACACATGGGATTGATGTAGTTATTAGCGCATTAAATACGGATGGGACAACTACGCTATCAGAAAGTATGCCTCTGATTATCGAAGCCATGCAAATCGAAGGTATACAACGAATTATAACTATAGGAACTGCTGGTATCCTGCAAAGTAGAACCACCCCAGATTTACTGCGTTATCAGTCAAGTGAATCAAAGCGTAAGTCAGTCCGTGGAGCAGAAGAGCATCATAAAGCTTACGATAGGCTAAAACAATCAACACTCGAATGGACTATTGTCTGTCCTACGTATTTGCCGGATGGAGAACGTGTAGGTAAATATCGTGTAGACCGTAGTTTTTTGCCGGAAGGTGGTGTTGAAATATCCGTGTCGGATACAGCAGAATTTACATATAGCCAGATAAAAAGTAGAGATTTTATAAAATCACGTGTGGGTATCGCCTACTAACCGCGCAGAAATCGCCATAGAGGATCACAGCGTACGCTGTGATCCTCTATGGCGATTTCT
>NZ_JBFRGE010000186.1:0-2165 GCF_052115185.1 Paenibacillus sp. 2TAB19
GATGGACAGTTCCGCGATAACGTGCTGCTTCAAATCAAGAACGGTCCAATGGACTTTCAAGTGCGCGAGCCGGTATCGCCTCTATTCTGCGTAATCTGCAGCTCAAGYAGTTGGTTCGTCTCCGCCAATCCGCCGAATAGAGGCGATACCGGCTCGCGCACTTGAAAGTCCATTGGACCGTTCTTGATTTGAAGCAGCACGTTATCGCGGAACTGTCCATCCAGCGGCTTGAAGTGATCATATGCCGCACGGGCACGGTCCGTCGATCGATCGCGCCAATCCTGCAAGCAATTGTAGACGAAGCAACGCCAGATCACATTCCCTCCGAATGGAGCAAGCGCATCCGCCAGCATATTCGCGCCATCTGCATGATTGCGGCCGTACGTGAATGGTCCCGGTCGGAATTCGGAATCGGCCTTAACAACGAAACCTCCGAACGTCGGAACGAAACGGTAGATCTCTTCCGCCTTCGCAGACCACCACGCGGCCACATCAGGATGAAGCGGATCTGCTGTATCCAGTCTTCCGATCTCGATCGTGCTTGCATAGTTGACGCTTAAATAAAGTCGAATACCGTAAGCGCCGAATAGCTCGGCTACCTTGGCAACGTCCGGCAGGAATTGTTCCGTAATAAGCTTCGTTTCCTCTCGATGGACATTGACATTATTGATCGCAACGGCATTGATACTCACGGAAGCGAGCAGACGAGCGTAATCGCTAATTCGCGTCATATCGGCTACAAAGCGATTGTCCTCGAAAAAGATACTATTGCCCGCATATCCTCGCTCAATCGTACCGTCCATATTGTCCCAATGATCAAGCATCCGCAGCCCGTTAACCGAACTCTCCCGAATGAGCACCTTCTCTATAGACTGTCCCGTCTGCAGCAATCGCAGCAAGTGATAAATACCGTACAAGACACCGTTATCTGACGCCGCAACGATCTGTATCGGTCCGCTCTCCTCCGCATAGATCGTGTAGCCGTCTTCACCCGTCTCCTCCAAACGGAAATCCACAGGCAGTGTGCTGACTTCCAACAGCGGATCACTCCCTCGGACACCAGCGATAATCCCTTTGAAGTCCGAACCTGCTTCTCTACCGCTGATAACCTCCGGCCGCTTGCCAAGCAATGCAGCCAGAGCGTGACTAAGTTCCTCTCGAGCCGTTCGTATAACAGGCGAATCGCCGATCACTAGCAGCTGCGAGCACCGTTTGTCATAGGCATCCCGTTTGTAAGCGTCTTCAATATAAGTAAACCGAAGCCATGCCTCATAGCCTCTGCCTCGTCGCTTTATCGTCATTTGTTTCTTATGCCTCCTATCGATTCGTATTTATTCATAATAACGAAATGTCGATCATACACAACCTGTGAAATAATAGTTTTCACTTAGAAAATATTAGATCGACAGCTCAGCTATTTGCTATACGATTCTGAATAGCGGCGTTTGCTTCACAAAGGAAACGGGCACCTGATGGAACTCGCGTTCAAGTATGGATGCCAAATAATGCATACCTGGTTCCTCACTCTCCGCATGACCAAGCAGCAGAAACGCCTTGTTAGCACCGTGATGCATGGCGTCGCGCACATACTCTGGCGTCTCCCACTCCTGACCTTCGCCGGATATGATGAGATCAAGGTCGTACTGATGGAATAATGGGATGCATACAGCTCCGCCTCCCCGGTAGCCTGCCGATAGGCCGATCCGCCGGCATGTCGCCGAAGCCTCGCCGACGACCCGCACGTATGACAAGCCGAGCTTGTCTTTCGCGGCATACGCGATTTCATCTAGCGAGCATTCCGCCGGCAGCTCAATAATAGAAGCATACGGCAGCACTTCTTTGACGTACTCGCTCCACCCTAATAGCTGGGTAAGCCCTTCCGTAATTCCGTCCGGCCTGTACGCATGCCAATAATCATGGAAACGGTAGATCGCAATGCCCGACTGTTCGATCAAGCAACTCTTTCCCATTACGATGGGATCGTCCTGCCACTGTTCCCGCCCCCCGCGATGACTGAAATATTCGCCTTCATGAGTAATGAGCAGATTAGCTCCCTGGGCAATCGCTTTTTCGATCGCTTGCTGCGACGCCATGAAAGTGACGGCTATGCCGGATACTTCCATTGAAGACACCCCAGCATTCAGCCCATCAACGGTGTTGTCTAT
>NZ_JBFRGE010000187.1:0-2111 GCF_052115185.1 Paenibacillus sp. 2TAB19
AGTATGGGCTGATCGAGCGCTAAAGAAGCTTAAAAAAGCTAGCAATCCGCACGAACCGTTAGCTGCGACTTTGCGCAGCTCGGTTCTGTGCCATCCTTGGCGGCATAAGCTTTCGTTTCGCGTTGAAATATAGGCAGAAGTATACGAGTGAAACTTATACTTTCCTATATTTTAAACAAAATAACGTGCACCTTAAAGGTGCACGTCGTAGCCGCTCGCGGTGAGCTGTTCGATCGCTTGATCTAAATTTTCTTGATTGCGGAACGACAGCCTTAGAATGCCCGGCACGTCTTCCCTGCTCTCAATAATATGCATGTTGCTTAGATTAATCCTCTTATTGCCTAGCTCGCTGGCAATCTTGCCGATTATGCCCGGCGTATCGGGCACGTCGACGTAACAATCGAATGTCGAATGAATGATCCCTTTGCGGCGCTCAGGCATTTTACTGCGGAAATCCCTTGCTGTGCGGAAAGCTTCTTCGATCGATTCGCCATCGGATCGTTCGATCATGTCGGCGAACTTGTTTGTCTCATTGCTCCAATCGCGCAGAAGCTGCAGCAGCACACTGCGGTTGTTCACCAATATATCGCGCCATACGACGGGATCGCTGGAAGCTATGCGCGTAATGTCGCGGAAGCCGCCCGCAGCAAGCGATTCATACAAGCCGTTGCTCTCATTGTAATTGCGAACTTGATTCACGAGCGCAACCGCAATCATATGCGGAAGATGGCTGATGGCGCCTACAATCTCGTCATGTTCCCGAGAATCGACGATAACCATATTCGCCTTCGTATGACTAAGCAGTTCCTTCAGCTTGTCCACTGCGACCGCAGGTGTATGCTGATCAGGCGTCAGCACGTAATAGGCGTTCTCTAACAAGTAGACGGAAGCCGCCTCAACCCCTGAACGCTCCGAGCCCGCCATTGGATGACCGCCGATAAATACCGCATCTCCTAAATCAAGCGTGCGCGCACATGCCGCAACCGAAGCCTTTGTGCTCCCTACATCCGTAATAATACAGCCCGGCTTCAAGTTGAATGTGCTAAGCTCAATCAAGTATTCTTCCAGGTTGCCTACTGGGACGCACAAAATGATGAAGTCCGCTTGCTCAGCGGCTTCCCGCTTCGAGGTCGTTGCATAATCAACAACGCCGCGCTGCATATATTTCTCTACCGAGGATTGTCGGTTGGAATAACCGATGACGTGCATATCGGGTTTCCCTTTCAGACAGAGAGCGATAGACCCTCCGATCAATCCGACGCCAAAAATCGCAACCGTAGTCATAAAATTATTTTTGCACCGCCGATTCTTGCAATACCTGCTCCAATGCTGCAACAAACTTCTCGTTCTGCTCATGTGTCCCTACCGAAATACGGACGTAAGTCGGATAGTTAGCCCAGCGCGGTCTTGAGATGATCCCTTTGCGAAGCAGCGCATCGAACACTTCCTGCGACGGACGCTTCGCGTCGAACATCACGAAGTTGCCGTGTGCCGGGAAATAAGGTAATCCGAGACGCTCGAGCTCGCCTGTAATGTACGTTATGCCGCGGTTGTTCTGCTCTCTGCAGTAAGCAACGTATTCCTGATCGTCAAGCGCCGCTCTAGCCGCTGCTTGAGCCATACGTGACGTGTTGAACGGCTCTCTTACTTGATTGATGAAGCCGACTATTTCCGGTTGGCCTACGCCGTAGCCGATACGCAGCGACGACAAGCCGTATATTTTCGAGAATGTACGCAGTACGATCAGATTCGGATAGTCATGCAGCAGCTTAATGCCGTCCGGGAAGTCCGGATTGTCGACAAACTCGCAATAAGCCTCATCAAGCACAACAAGCACATGGTTTGGCACCTGCTTCAAAAATGCTGTCAGCTCGTCTTTCGTTACGATCGTGCCGGTCGGGTTGTTAGGATTGCACACCCATAGCAGCTTCGTCCGGCTTGTTACCTTCGCGAGCATCGCATCGAGATCATGCTTGCCGTCCTTGAGCGGCACTTCTATGATATTCGCGTTCTCGATCTCGACATTATGTTTATATTGGGAAAAAGTTTCGTTAGCCATGATCGTCTCATCGCCCGGAGCGATGAATGCTCTCGCAAGCATAAGAATAATG
>NZ_JBFRGE010000188.1:0-2063 GCF_052115185.1 Paenibacillus sp. 2TAB19
GAGTCATACCAAAATCCCTCCAATGAATGTTGTCTCGACAACTCCATTCTAAACGAGGATTTTGGCTATGGCTCCCTTTTTTTGAGATCCTAGCTTTTTACACAAGTATACGGACTCAACTTATATTAGTCCGTTTTGCTTACGTATTGTATGATAAATCGTACAAAGTCATTGACCAGGGGCACCACGAGTTCGACTATTATTTTTCGCGAATCCAAACCAGCATTTCCCCCGGCGTCCGGTTACCCCAGTAAGCGTATGGGACGGCCGTTATGGGAACGCTCTTCTTCTTTCGCGTAACCGGCCTGTACAGTTCATCTTCCCAGGTATGATCAGATCGCAGCCCCTCTCCTGACAAAACGACGATACCGCCTAGTACGTCTTCCCTATTCACCGCTATGAATTCAGAAGCCTCGGAAAGGCAAATATCCGTGAGGTCTGGGCCGTTGTCCACTTCCTCCAAGCAATAAACGAGTGGACCGTATTGCAAAGCGATTTTACCGGCATTCTCGTGCACTTTGGGATTCGACTCGATACGCTCGACGACCATCGGGAAATGCAGCTTGATGTTGTCGCTATCCATCCATTTTCTATTGATATATGCATATCCGCGCTTGACGATCGCATCCAGCGCCAGCAGCTCCCCGTTTACCGTGATGGAGGGGTTTCTGCACCAGGAAGGAATCCGGAAAGAAAGCGTGCAGCCCGTCGGCTCATCCGTTTGCATTCGGATCTGAATCTCTCCGTTCCATGGATAACGCGTTTCCGTATGCAATATTATTTTTTGCCCTTGAACGTCGAATGTGCTCTCATTGGAGGCATAAAGATGCATGGCGATCTCCGCCCGGTTTTGCGTAAAGAAGTAAGTATCCAAAGATGTCATCAGCCTCGCAATATTGGGCGGACAGCAAGCGCAGCCGAACCACGGAACGCGTTCGGTTTTGACATGCTGCATATCGTAACGGTACTCCGCGACAGCAGGATGGACTTCCAATGGATTCACGTAAAAATAACGCGTGCCGTCCAGCGACATCCCGCTCAGCACCCCGTTGAACAGAACGCGTTCCATCACATCCCCGTAGCGGCTGTCATTTTCAATTTGAAGCATTCGGAATGCCCACATGACAAGTCCGATGGACGCGCATGTTTCCGTGTATGCCGTGTCGTTAGGCAAATCGTAATCAATCGTAAACCGTTCGGCATGGCCTTGCGAGCCGAGCCCTCCCGTAATATACATTCGCTTGGTGGTCACTTGATCCCATAGTTTGCGAAGCGCTTTGGTTAGCGTAGCGTCTCCGTAAGCAATCGCGAGATCCGCCATAGCCGTATACAGATACATGGCACGGACAGAATGTCCGTCTGCCGTTTCCTGTTCTCTCACGGGGGCGTGGGCCTGATGATAATCCAGATCGAACCAGCGATCATTGGATGGGCTGCGAAACCCCGGATCCTCCTTCAGGAAACTCGGCTGCTTGCCGCGCTCCTCCACGAAGTATCGGCTTAATTGCAAATACCTTTGTTCTTTCGTCGTCCGGAACAGCTTTATGAGCGCGAGCTCAATTTCCTCATGACCGCAATACACGTGCATTTGGTCCGAATCAGGTCCTATAATCCCGTCTATATAATCAGCGTAGCGGCACATCATGTCCAGAAAGGCCCGCTTGCCCGTGGACTCGTAATAAGCCACCGCAGCCTCGATCAAGTGTCCGGCGCAATAAAGCTCATGCCCGAAAGAAAAATCGTTCCATCGCTTTTCCGGTTCGGCGACCGAATAATACGTATTCAAGTAGCCGTCCGGCCGTTGAGCCCGTCCCATCAAATCTACAACCGCATCGATGACGGCTTCTAGCTGCGGATCAGGAAATTGCCGCAGGCTGTACGCGGCAGCTTCGATCCATTTCGCCACGTCGCTATCCTGGAAGACCATGCCGTAGAAAGTTCCCGTCTGATCTCCTGCCGAGATGCGGAAGTTTTCTATGGCATGACTCGGCTCGGCGCCTTCGATTTCATCGTTCAACGCCTTCCACTGATAAGGAATCGTTTCCTGGACAGTCTGCCTCACC
>NZ_JBFRGE010000189.1:0-1996 GCF_052115185.1 Paenibacillus sp. 2TAB19
TCAATAAAACCAAGCATATCTAGCCTTGTTCTTTCAAGACTTTCCGTAATTTCTGAATAAGTAAAACGAATACTGTTCAATTCATTCTTTTTTTTTAGGGTCATCTGCCCAAACAAGTAAAAAATCATCATGATAGGTAACTCCCGGTGAAGGATCGTGCCCGAGCCATGGGCTTTGTCTATTATTAATTGATTGATTAACAGTTTCCCACTGTTCAAGACCACAGCAGCAGCTAGGCAGAATAAACGATTCTTCATCTTTAAAGAAAGCTATTCCACCCAAAATAGCTACCTCATCTAACTTAAACAATTCTTCAAATGATCTCTGTATTGATTGGCTAACATCGATACTGTTGTATCCAAACAAGTGCAACAAAAAGAGCTCCACATCATGTGCGCTGCTGTCGGAAGACAATAAAGTAACTTCATTTCGAGCAACTTCACTTTCAATCCATACTGGACAATCATAGTATGGTTCTCGTATCACTGGTCTTGTATAAGGCATCTTGGATACTCCTTATTCATTGTTTTCAGTAATCTCCGTTCGTTAAAATCTAGCGTACATCTAATCATGTCGTCCTTTCCCTTTATTTAACTACTAAGTTAGCATGTGCAATGACTTCCTGCGTAACTTTCACTCTGTAGTGTAGTTCCTATGATCTTTAATTAATTCTTTAAATAAGACAATCGGCTCCTTGTAATCAATAGGTTTATGAATCATTCTATTCAACCATTTCAATCGTTCAATATTATCGATAAAATCATCTTCAATAAACCATGTAACTTCCTTCATTGTTCCAAGCACACTTCTGTTATTTGTTTTTGATATAACTACTTCTGTGCCATGCGCTATATATGTATTTATCAAACTCTCATTCACTCCTTCTCGGAGTAAATATTCTCGAAGGGTCAGCATGAATTTGTCTTTCAATCGATCTATTTGTCCTGTCCTTATTCCATCTATGATAATAGCTAATCTAGTTAAATCATTCACAAAAACGATGTGTTTTCGTTTGTTCAAGTTATAAATATTTACGTGCCAGCTTAATAACGAAGCTGCATGAACATCTTCAACTGGAATTGTTTTCATGTCTTTCATTAAATCTTTAGTAAGTCTTAAAATAATCATTTAGGTTGTCCCTTTCTCATCCTGGTTTCGTATATCGTTGTCGTGTTCTCGTCTTCCCACCGACTTAAAGCTCCGAAAGATCTGAGAACGATGCACTTAAGTTAAATGCTATTCAAACCGCTTCTTTACTCCACCGACCTCAAGTTCTATACCGACTCTATCCAGTGACCCTGTGAGTTCAATTCCGTTTCTTTGTATACCATCGAATTGAACACCAAATAAATGTTTTCTATGCGGAGCTATGCTAACGATATGTGCTTGAACATCAATATCCATATCAGAGTAGCTATGAATTAATATAGGTTTTATCAATACGTTCTCTTCATTTCCATAATTATAAATTGTAAATGAACAATCAGCTTTCACCACTGATTCCACGGTTTGAAAGTAGCATTTACTATCTTTAATTGAATAATCTAAAGAATGGATTCCCTTAGAATTATGCTTCAGAACAAACATAGCTTTTTCGCTTGCTATTGGGCTTATCAATACAAATGCAATGCAACCTATAATAAGGCTACTAAATATTCTAGGAAATCGGTGACGATACGTTCTGACTGTTCCTGACACGCCGGACAGTAATAGCAAAAAACCAAGTATAGCTGGCAAATTCAGTCCTGTTTTATCCATATCTGTCCATCGAGACAAACCAATCAATTTAAATAGATAATCTCCAAAAGATGTATCCAAATGATCTTTAGCTATCATCAATAGTCCGATTAGTAAAACAACTATGTAAATTATACTTTTACTCTTCAAAGCTTCTCCTCCAAAAGTGGTTTCCCTGTATTTCACGATAAGTGAACATCGCGTTATCTGAAAAAGTCTCTTCTTGAACTACACTCTATCCTCTTTATACATGTATATC
>NZ_JBFRGE010000190.1:0-1937 GCF_052115185.1 Paenibacillus sp. 2TAB19
ACGGAGAACTATAGCTCAACAGGACGTTACGGCAGCCGGCTTTACAATTGGCTGCCGTTGTTCGTTGAAGTAACTGGCAGGATAGTTGAACAAAATTGTAGTATTAGTAATTAGAAAAACAGAAATCGAATACATTGTTGTTTTAGGTTTATTATTGGGGGAAGCAATGCTCGGTGATTCTAATAAGGTTAGAGGGAGTCGATATGAATAGAAAAGTTAGTTACATCTTTTTTGCTGTATTAATTACTGTTTTGTCGGTTTATTTTTTTAAGCATTACTCAAAGCAAGAAAAATCTAATCATAATACAGCAGTCAACGAAAAAGTAGTTCAAGTCAAAAGCTTTAGCGTGAATTCCGAATCTACAGAATTGCAGACATCGGTAAAAGGAACGTTATTTATCAAAAGTGATAAAGATGTGGCTGAACATATACAAATTGTTGCATCAATAAAGATCGACCCTAAAGATTGGGGTGGCATTGGTTTCTATATCCCTGACAAATGGTATATATCCAATATACAAAGCAGTTATCCCGAAAACAAATCTAAAATTAAACTTTCGGATTATGTTTCGACATGGACTCCTACGGAAAAGAACTATAAATGGAGTGGTATAGTAGAAGTTGGAAGAGCGCACAATTTTATCTCCACGGGAGGCGGTACAGGATTTGTTGTAATTGACTTAATGCCTAAAAAAGCATTAAATCGATCGGAGAAATTCAGCATATTAGTTGCCGTCGGCTCCGATGAGAAAAATGGTAATAAGATTCTTGGTCCTGATTATATTGAAATACCTATATCAATTACCCCAAGCAAATAATTGTTTACGCTAGCTGGGAACGTTAGTTGAATAAGCGACGAACATGAAGCTGTCGGTGCTGACCGGCAGCTTCATTACGTTAACAGGCAGGATTGTTTAGAACTCTTAAATGGAATTTATGGTAAAATCATCTGTAATGCGATGCTGCCCCATGGGAGRGAATATGGGTGATAAAGAAAAGTAGAATTATTTTWGCGATAATCGTTATCGGAATTTCAAGTTATAGCCTTCTGAATAAGAAATTTGAATKGATGCCGTATTTAATGTTATTTCTAGCATTATTTATGATGGTGGCAGGATTAGAAGAGTTGCAAAAGAAAGATAAGAGATTTTTAGGTTATATGAGCATTATTGCTTCTTTTTTTGTTATATTTGTTTCAATACAAGGTTTCATATTGAAGTAATGAGGAACTAAAGCACAACAGGACGTTACGGCAGCCGGCTCCACAATTGGCTGCCGTTGTTCGTTGAAGTAACGGGCAGTTTATCTGGGTAAATGTTACAATAAGATAAGAAAAAAGTAATCAAACCACTGGAGGTATGAATGGTTCTTTTAATAGTTATTGTATTGGTAATTGGTCTGGCTGGCATGATTGGGAATCAATATTCGATGTTAAGGAAAATGGATAAAATTGAAGAAACTCTTCGTGAGATAAGAGATAAAAAATAAGCAAACATTGTTACGAAGGGGAACGAAAGTTCCACCACTATAGATGTTTCCACTCATGAATGACATTTAGGAGGGAGTTAAATGTCAGATCGGATAACTATGAGTATATTTTTTATGATTGTATTTGGAGGGTTTGGTCTGCTAAACATTCTTTTTACTGAGTTTATGATTTCAACAACRTCAAGTTTCACAAATCAAAAGAGAGCAACAAAAGCAATGATAAAACGATTTAAAATAAGCGGATATGTTACCGTAACATTTTCGATAATAATGGTAATAGTTACGTGCTTGGGAGGACTTAAAGGAATTTAGAATATAAATTGAAACCATTTTGGAATGAGTAACTGGTGTCCAGTCACGATATCTTGGGAGTTATTAGGATTGAACTAACGGGAGACGTTAGTTGAATACATCATGGAGTAGATTGCGATCAGCCAGCTGCTCTAATT
>NZ_JBFRGE010000191.1:0-1826 GCF_052115185.1 Paenibacillus sp. 2TAB19
CGTCCGTCGTATCTCTAGGATATACGCTGACCCCTACTGAAAACGAGATCGGAATTGCCGTCGACTCATGAATGAACGCGTTTTTGGATAATAGCCCCAGCCGGCTGTTGATCAGCTCGTCAACATCGCTTTCTTGGGAACATGGAACGATCAGAACGAACTCATCTCCTCCGATCCGGCCTATTAGATCGCTAGGCTTTGCACCCAATTTAATGGTATCGGCTATATGCTTAAGATACAGATCGCCTACATAATGGCCGTACGTATCGTTAACCTGCTTGAAATTATCCAAATCAATTAATGCAAGAGCAAACCAATCGTTGCCTGCTATCTTTAGCTCCAATTGCTCCCGAATAGCAGTCCGATTATAAAGATCGGTCAACGAATCGTGATACGCGAGATGCTTATAACCTCTTTCGGATTCCAATAATCTGCGTTCCGTATCCTTTAAGGAGGTTACGTCAGTAAGATGCATCACGAATAGTTGCTCGTTGCCGCCGTCGATTAACTCAAGGCCCATCATTAAATCCATATGTCCCTGATTAGGATTAGGATTGTTCATCCGAATCTCCATGTTGGCTGCCTTTTCTTTTCCTTGAGCATTTAGTGCCAACAATTCGTTAAAATCTAGCCCGCCATTATATTCAAAATGGCTCGTAATCTGCTGAACGGGAATTCCTTCGAACCATTGATTGGCTCGTGGGTTCATTTCTATAATGGATCCCTTCCGATCCAATAAAAAAATGGCCGTCGGCGCGGACTTGAAGAGGATATGAAACAGCTTGCGGTAATCCGGCATGATGTTATGTTTTCCGATCAAATGACGAAGAACGACAGACCAGAGCAAATAACCGATGAAATAAAAAATCATTGCGTTGCGGGACGTGAAGATCTCCGATTGCAGGAGAAGCGTGACGATGACAAACCAAGCAAACAGCGAAAATAAACTAAGCAGCAGAGACTGCGAAATTATTTTTAGTTTCGCTTCCCTCGCACGATATCGGCATACGGCCAAAATAAGGACTGAAATCAGAATATACCCCGCGACAAAAATAAGGGTAAGGAGCATAAACAACGGATCAAGCGGACTCCGTCCATCTGTAACGGCCGCATTATACAGCTCCCGATGATCCTTCATTATTAAGAAAACAGCCCATAATAGAAATGGAGCCGAATAGATCAACGGCAGCCATCGTTTCAAAGAAGCTGTTATAGAGCTTCCAATAAGTATACTAAGATGGACTAAGAAACAAATGACAAACAAAAGCATCGGGGCGTTCCCATAAAGAACAATCTGCATTTGATATTCGGTCAGCAAAGACGTTTTCACATATTCGCCTAGGAAATAAAACAAAAAAGCAAACATAAGAAAAGCCGCTATTCGGTTCAACATACTCCTTCTGTTACGATGAATAAGCGTAATGGCCATATAAAAGAAAAAATAGGTAGGGAGCAAAATGGTTAAAAAGTCCATGAATTGTGCGCTCATCGTTAAGTGTCCTATCGTTGTCTATAGTCTAACCACAATTATAACTGGTTTTCACCTGACAAAAAACGATTAAAATGTTGGCACAGGTTGCTTTCAGTCACATCTTGACCATCTATGGGATACCTTATAGGATGAAAATCAATACATTCACACCTACCCGGGAGGGATCGATGATGAAGCTGGATTTGGGCTGCGGCACGAACAAGCACCCTGATTTTTACGGAATTGACCGCTATCCGCTGGATGGCGTGGATTTAGTATGGGATATGAACAACGGCATTCCTCTTCCCGATGATTCGGTAGAATGGGTTATGGCAGGCCGCAGTCTACCCTATGT
>NZ_JBFRGE010000192.1:0-1792 GCF_052115185.1 Paenibacillus sp. 2TAB19
AAATAATAAGATTCGGCAAGTTGAACTCCTTCAATAATTACACTTAACTTATCTGGATTATTAATGTATTCCATAATATCAATATTTTCAGGAGAATATAAAGCATTTGAAAAGGTTGCTGCATGATTGCTCATGAAATCTTCAGACATTTTTATAGCATTATTTCTTTCGGAAATAGACATATTGTGTTGATATACATTTATTCCTAGTGAGAAGATGAGAATTGAACATATTGTATATGCAATAAACTTCCCCAAAAATGTTGATTTATTTGTCGCTGACATAAATACTTTCACCATCTCCTTTACTATTTTACATCAATGTCTCTTCATTTTAATCTCGTCCTCTATTTTTTCAAGTTATTCCCATTAACCTGCCCTTTAGTTCAATGAAATCAGTGAGCAGCACCGCGACGGACTGCTCACTTTAAGTTGTTGAACTATCGTACTCCGTTAGAAAGAAAAGCGGCCACTACGAATGGTCAGCTCCMGATTAAAAATCATTCAATCCTATCACTTTCCAACTTATATACCCCAGGAACTGTACCTTCTTTGTTAAAGAAAGTGAGCCGCTTACATTCGGGGCATCGCCATATACTTTGTGAAACGTCGTATATTTCGCTTTGGAACAATCACCCTTGTTTGTGCTCACAATTTTCGCATATTTCTTGAAAATGATTAATATCTCTGAATATCTTCGTAAGCTTTATCCACTCACGTAATTCGGAAGCAGTATCAGTAGGTCCTCCCCGATCTGAAAAGAAATACTCCCAGCAGAGACCCTGATCAATTTCTTTTTTGACAGCAGGACAAAACCATTTTTGATCCAAAATATCCTCCGCGCCTTTCCACTAAAGTCTTGTTGAGCTATTATTCACCGTTAGCGCACGTTACCAGTTGAACAAACAAGGAGTAGCAGCTGTCGTAAAACGTTATAAATCGATTTGTGCCCCATCGTTACAGGATCACAGTGCGTCGAAACGGCGCAATTCGTTCACAAACCCATGCTGTTGTAATAGAGATTTTACTGCTACTGTAACTTTCTCCGGAAATGGCACGTCGGTATAACTCATTTCCTGAACATCACGAACATAAGCGAGAGCRCTCTCAATACTAGCCGTTTTTACAAACGTTAGTAAGCTCTCTTCAATTCGTTCATCAATTTCATTATAATCCAAGTCAATCTTTAAATGGGTAATATGATCCGTTAGTCGTTTTACACCAAGACTATTGAAAGTCTGAACGACAACGCTCTTTTCACGTTCTTGAACAAGCTGCTGTTTATAGGCCTTAATACTTTCAAAGGGCTCAATTTGAAATCGTTCCTGAATTCGATTTAAAATTAACTCGAGTGTGGGATCAAGATCATCGTCTGGTTCAGCTTCTTGGTCTGACATTAATCCAAATATGCTTTTTTGGGTGATGAGCAATCGAAGAAAATCAATAAAGTTACGTGCAATAAGAATGGAGTGTTTATCTAGACCAAGCGCTTCATGCTGAATTATTGCTGCATTTGAAAGGTCATCCACCGTACTGAACTCCGTAAGAAAGCCAAAGGTGCACGTGGAAATGCTTGTTGAACCCAGCAAAACCATATCTAGGGGCATACTTTCCCATTCATAATCGGCATTGTCATCTTCCGGCCAATAATCAAAGAAAATCCCAATCGTGTCCCAGAAGTCTAAACCAAGTTCCTCTTTCAGTTCTTTTTCTAACTGTTCTAACATGTTAAGCTCTTTGAAGCTTGAATAAACGTTTTGCTTAATAAGTGGCTTCATAGGTTAATACCGACT
>NZ_JBFRGE010000193.1:0-1729 GCF_052115185.1 Paenibacillus sp. 2TAB19
CAATACAAGAGGGTTAACGGGTAACAACTTGACGAGAATAGCTTTCATTCAATAGAATTAACCCTCTTAATTTACTACCTGCCAGATGCGGCGCCCCCACCTCATCGGCTTGTTCGTCAATGATTACAACCACATTTAGCGGAAACAGTTTGCCAAGCAGTGCCCACACAATGAGCGGATTGCCTCCAACCGAAATGTAGTGAACGCCATCTTCATCAAACGCCGCGAGTCCTGTCACCCCCAATATATCCGAAGCAGAGTGTTCGATCCATTCGGAACGGGCCGGCCAGGCTGTACTTTCTGCGGATACGTGGATTTGCTCAGGACGATACATATATCGGTGTCCTCGCATTGCCTGCCCAACGTCCACACGATACTCGTAAGTCCCATCCGACAATCTCAGATTTAATATAACCCGACCATGTTCATTTGCTTCGGGTACGATATCTATTTCGTTTTGGAAACTCGCTTCATTGTTATTCTCTTGCTTTAATGTACGGGAACCGATCCAACTGCGGGTGGCTGCGTAGTAATCGCCCTCAGCATAATCGAAGACAACGGAGTCTGCCCCCCCGGCCTTCTGATACGGCAATAGATGAGCGGGATGCCAGCAGAGTAAGCTTTTTGTGGCGGTAATCGGTTTCCCAATTGCCGCAGGCAGCACCATCCCGAGACGGTTTTGAAATCCGTATCCAACCCTGGAGAGCTCAGGGCTTAAGAAACTTTGCGCGAAGCGTACAACCTCTCTGTGCGGCATTTGTTTGACCATCAGTTCTGTGAGGAAACGATTCCGCGCCTGCTCGACAAAACGAAGTCCCTTCGCTTGATCCCCCTCCACGATCATAATAGGAACTTCCTCCCAGTTCTCAAAAGGCATCAACGCATCTCTCAGGAGGATAAGTTGGTGCAGATACTCATTAAACAACTGCATGATTTCGGGGCTACCCTTTGGCCCCATTAAAATGCTCACCACCTCTGGCGTCCATCGATGATTGTCACACTGGCTTCTATGAACAAGCTGGAGTAAGGCTTTTTCTCCGTACATCAGCCAAGCCGACTTCTCTAAATAATATTCTCGAGCCCAGATTGACAATGTGTTTCCGATTTTTTGCGCCTGATCGAGGAACGGGCGTTTCGTTTCAGCTCCCGAGGCGATTAAGGCCAACGGCAGCACGGCTTCTCTTCCGGAAACTCCTAAGCTGGATTGGAGATTCCTTAGCAGCGACTCACCAGCTGCATATTCCCCAAGCTGTAAGCAAACCGCCTCGAGTAAGGCACTAGTTTCACGGACGATATCTTTTGCACGGTACACTCCAACAGGGAGTTCCCATTGCGATTTCTCTTGAGAGTCTACAGAACGAAACGTCGTAGTCTCGATATCAATTCGCGACCCAAGGCGCAGGCTGTAATCCTCAATTTTGATCCGATATTCCAACTTAATCTCTCCCTTTCATCATTTCTGACTCAGTATAAATTCAATTGACATACTTGAAAAGTACGCACTTTTTGGTATGTCAATTTCAATTAAGTGACTAAGTTTCATGAAGGAAACCTTAGATAACATTAGGGTAGAAGATACCTATAAATTAGATAGCTCGGGTTTACAGACCTATCATCATACCGGTTAAACACCCGAATTATTGAGTCTAGGACACTTAACGTTCTTCTATCTTAGAAATACTCGTTTTCACTCATACTTTTATAGTTTTTGGCACGATCTGCCCTGACG
>NZ_JBFRGE010000194.1:0-1668 GCF_052115185.1 Paenibacillus sp. 2TAB19
TGATGCAGCATTCACCTTTATTCCCGCATGCCCATTTTTACGTCTGTTCGCCACCGACTACTCCCACACCCTCCTCTTCGTTGTAACTACAGGATGAAATCCTGCGAATTCATGAGCCTGAGTGAGGAAACTGAATCATTTCGAGGGAGCTTAATAAATCTTGCATTACCAGAGATCACGGGGATGTATAGAAGTTCTTGTCTTGAGCTCGCGACAAGAACTTCTATACAGAAATCAAAAAAGCCGCAATTTATGCGGCTATCGTTGTATATATGTTCTTGTCGTCCGACATTTATGCAATTAATCTTCTAAGGAATAACTTAAGTTTAATATGACCAAGTCTCCCATCTTTATACAAATAGCGGCAAGCGGTCAGTGGCCGGATGCCGCTTGGATTTTGTATATCCGTTTTTTGATTCAACTCGATGGAAACACACCTATTCGTAATCGGGTCTACGTCAATTTCTACCGCTGTTTCCTTAATACTGTTGGCGAATAACCTTCCATTTTTTTGAATACTTGCGTAAAGTACGTATAGTCGGTGAAACCCACCCGCTCACTAATTTCATAGATGAGGTCATTGGTACCGAGAATGAGTTCCTTCGCTTTGGCGATACGTAATCGATTGATATATTCCTTAAAAGAGATGCCGAATTCCCGTTTGAAGAGATGGCTGAAATAATTTGGCGTCTTACTCACATACTCCGCAAGGGTTTCGACCGTAAGCTCACGCGTAAAGTTTCTGCGGATGAATTCATCTGAGCGGACCATAAGCGGACTAAGACCCTTGGATAACCGCGAAGACGTCTCCAGAAATACGGAAATCACTTGCTCCTTGAACTCGTCGATGAGGAGCAAGCACGCATTGGCTTCTATGAAAGTCATCTTCTCATGAATCTGTTCAATCACGTCGGCAGGAATATTCCGCGCCGTTACCTTTAGTTGTTGCAACAAACTGCAGGCGTATACAGAGATGCTTCCCGGTGTATGCGAACGCTCTCGCTTGAGGCGATCAAATTCTTCATTCACTGTCACTGCTGCTTCAGCCAACACCCCTTGTGATAGTTGGGAGATAAAGGTAGAATTGTTCAGTAAGCCAACAATCGTCTTATCTTGAATAGCCGTTGAAGCTTCGTAAATGTGAATTGAGCCATAGCCAGTATACAATCTTTTCGCAAGCGCCAAGTTCGCCTCACGATGGAGCCTTCCAATTTCCGTCGCGTTGCCGGGACTGCTGAGACCAGCAGAGAAGGAGCATGAGCACAACAATTTGGTCTCCCGGTTCCACTCCCTAAGTAGGACCGCCACTTCATTAGAGAAATGGGTATAGTATAAAAAGGAATTGGTCTTTGCTTGGATAAGAAAAACCAGCTTCCCTCCCCTAGACCGAAGACAAATGCCGCGCTCCGCTAAATGGCTTGAATGAAAGAGACGAGGGACAAGGTCCTCAGCCGCTTTGGTTAAAGCCGCGTCGACTATCCAATTCCCGTCCATTTCGACTGTAAGGCAAACCATTGACCCTGAAGCATCAAGTCCGAAATATTGCTGCAAACCTTCCAGGATCAACATACGGTCCGAAAGGCCGCCCGAGAGCAACTCGTCTGCAAAGTTCCCCATATACGACGCCTTATACTTAATGAATTCCTGCTCCGAGACACGTTCGCGTAT
>NZ_JBFRGE010000195.1:0-1661 GCF_052115185.1 Paenibacillus sp. 2TAB19
GGATCGGACAGTCTTGCGGGCAGCTTCGTATGGGTAATTGTGTCGCTGGCCATTGTTATCGTACTAATCGTATTTGTAATCAAATGGCTGTCCCAGCGCAATCGGTCATGGGGAACGAATCGCTCGATGCGCTCGCTTGGCGGCATTGCGCTAGGACAGAACAATTCGATGCAAGTCGTTGAAATTGCCGGACGCATCTATGTTGTCGGAATAGGCGAAAATATTACGCTGCTGGACAAGATTGTCGATCCAGAGGAAATTAAAGCGATTATTGAGTCGTTAGAACGTCAGCCTGAGCAATTGTGGCCTCAGAACGCCTTGAAGCAGTTCACAAGCAAGCTGCGCGGATCTAACACGGACAAAGATAAACAACCTGACAATGAGCAATGGAATCGTTCAACATCATTCCAAAGCATGCTCCAAAGCAAGCTTACTCAGCAGTCGGACCGCAAGCAACAACTAGAGTCATTGCTTAACGATACTAAATCAAATGAACGGTTGATCGACGATGAGAAATAAATGGTGGATATCCATAGTAGCTGTACAACTGCTTGCTATGCTGTTCTACACGCCAGCATTCGCTGAGCCTATACCGGACATCTCCATTAATATCGGAGACAGCAGTTCAGGGGAGCCGGCAACGAGCGCATTATCCATTTTGCTGCTCATTACGGTTCTTAGTATCGCTCCGGCTATTATGGTGTTGATGACAAGTTTCACGCGTATTGTCATCGTGCTCAGTTTCGTCAGAACGTCGCTCGGCACGCAGATGATGCCGCCGAACCAAGTGCTTATCGGACTTGCTATGTTTCTAACCTTCTTTATAATGGCACCGACGTTCTCTCAAGTGAATGAGGTAGCATTGCAGCCGTATATGAAAGGCGAAATTTCACAAACCGAAGCGTTTGAGCAGGCTTCCATTCCTATGAAAGAGTTTATGTTCAAACATACGAGGGAGAAGGACCTGCAGCTGTTTATGAATTATACGAAGGCTGAGAAGCCGGAAACGTTTAAGGATATTCCGATTACCGTTCTCGTTCCAGCCTATGCGATAAGCGAGCTCAAGACAGCGTTCCAGATGGGTTTCATGATATTCATACCGTTTCTAGTCATCGACATGATCGTTTCAAGCACGCTGATGGCGATGGGGATGATGATGCTACCGCCGATTATGATTTCATTGCCCTTTAAACTGCTATTGTTCGTTCTAGTCGACGGCTGGTATTTAATAGTCAAATCATTGCTGTTAAGCTTCAACACATGACAAAGGCAGGGAGGACCAGAAGAACATGAGTGCTGACTTCATTATCGGACTAGCCGGACAAGCCGTCTTTACGGTGTTGAAAGCCAGCGCGCCAATGCTCATTCTTGCTTTAGTCGTTGGCCTAATCGTCAGTATATTTCAAGCGACAACTCAGATTCAGGAACAGACGCTTGCATTTGTGCCCAAAATTGTAGCCGTTTTTATAGCCATCATCATTTTTGGCCCATGGATACTGAATACGGTCGTCGACTTCACTTACAATCTGCTGAATAATCTCCATAAGTACATCGGATAGGCTGTGAATGAATGGACGCGATCGTAACTGGCTTTCCTATTTTTTTGCTTATTTTTTGTCGAATTACGGCATTTTTCGTTGTCGCACCGGTCTTTTCTTCCC
>NZ_JBFRGE010000196.1:0-1656 GCF_052115185.1 Paenibacillus sp. 2TAB19
TGTTTGCGTTAACCATCCTATTAAAAAAAGGACGGCGTAAAATTCCAGTATTCGTTGCAAGCGGAATTGCCACACTTTTACTAGTCATTCATTGGACGGTAGAAGGAAACAGAGTTCAGCTATTTTTCCTATATGGCATAACGATCATTTATTTAGCTATTTCAGGTTATAGCTTTTTTAAAAAAACCTACCTCAAAAAAATTCCGCGATTCATGTTGGGTTCAGCTTATATCACTATAGCGATAATGCTGGTTGTAACAGCGGCTCTCATGTATGCTTTTCCTGTATTTAAACTACCTGAACCGACAGGTGAATTTAAGGTAGGAACGCAAACTTTTCATTTCGTGGATACAAAGAGGAAAGAAACTTACGGCGAAGCCAGAGATGGCAAGAGAGAACTGATGGTTCAAGTTTGGTACCCGGCTCAAGCGCGCACCGGCAAGCGCGCTCTCATTATTCCCGATACCCAGATTTTGCGTTATATGGCCGCGGAATATGGCCTTCCCGGGTTTACTTTTCAACACCTGAAGTACGTATCCAGTCACACTTATTCGGGGGCCGAAGTCTCTTCGGCACAGACTTCATACCCGCTGATCCTTGCGAATCCCGGCAACGGCTCTTCTAGGTTCCTCCACACGTCGCAAGCTGAAAATCTCGCGAGTCACGGATATATCGTGGCAGTGATCGACCACACCTACAATACATTTGCAACCGAGTTTCCGGACGGTCGAATCACGACCAGCACAACCAATGATTTATTTTCGCCAGACCATGATTACCGGACGAGTAGAGGAAATCGAGACGAGTTAGGAAAAGTTTTAACCGGCGATGTAGCGTTTATACTGGACCAATTCGAGCTCATCCAATCGGGGCAGATTCCAAGTCATCTAAAAGGGAGGATTGATCTCGGTCATGTCGGGGCGTTCGGTCATTCCATCGGCGGAGCGACGGCCTATGACGCTTCTTATGATCCGCGAATCGCGGTTGGAATAGACTTAGATGGAGGGCTTTATCGACTGYGTGACAGAGAGGGTCTGCGAAAGCCGTTTTTGTTCATCAACTCGGAAAGTTATTTCGAAAAATTAAAAATGGTGATGGATAACCGGGTCTACACGGATGCAGAGCTTAACCGTATGGGATCAACGAGAGAGTGGGAGGATCAAGTAACGGAAGATAAAAGGATGGAGCTTGAACGGATGCGCGGAACGGCCGACGAAGGGGGACAAGTCCTCTATATCGACAATACGGAGCATTTGAATTTTACCGATGTACAGTTCATTTCTCCGATTTTCAAAATGCTGGGCATTTCAGGAAAGATTGCGCCCGAAAGAGCGAACTCCGTTATCAATGCCCACATGCTGGATTTCTTCGATATGTATCTAAAAAATCAAGGCGGAATCTTAATGAAAGGGCCGGATAGCCGCTTTCCGGAGGTGAAGTTGGTAACCTCGCTATTATAAATTTCATATACTATCACGTACAATTAGCTCCATCTCCACCAAGGAAAGTCCGACCTCATGAGATCGGATTCGATGCACTTGTTTCTCTTAAGCCCCGAAATTGGATTTGAGACTAGCCCACTTAACAGTGTAAGCTAGAAGCAKAACCAGTGGAGGGGATTTTTTATGCAACGTAGAAGAGGTCAGACGCCTATAT
>NZ_JBFRGE010000197.1:0-1502 GCF_052115185.1 Paenibacillus sp. 2TAB19
GAGAGAGACGATGCGAAATCTCAAAGATTGGCAGCTTCGGATTCACGTGCAGCGTTGATTCGAAAAACGAACACTGCTCGAAGTTGAAATCTAGAGTGGAGATAATAATGATGCAGTTCGTGAACGTGCAACTGACGAAGTTGAATCCGTCAAATTGTATCGTTTCGTCTTTGAAATTTTCATTCGCRATTGTTTTCATAGACAACGCTCCTATTCATAAGATGAGACAACATGATTAACATACTATCAGATTGTATGCGTGATGTTTGTCACTTATTGCTCTTCGAATGAATTATTTATCGACATGTTGCGATATGTCGGGCGGTCAATGAAAACGCAAGCGATGCGTAACGCTCAGTAAGGATTATGCATTAATCGTAGAGCCTTCTCCGCTGGTTTGGATAAGCGCCTTGCCGCCTTTGCCCATCCATTGTTTGCGCCAGCTGAACTGAATGACATACAGAGTGATAAGCGCTGCAAGCGCGATTCCGCTGAGTACTAGGAAACCGGCCGTATATGCACCTGACGATTGGTACAGCTTGCCCAAAATAAGCGGCAATACATATCCGCCAATACCTCCTGCAGCTCCGACGATACCCGTCATCAGGCCGAGTTCGTTGCCGAAACGCTGTGGTACGAGTTGGAATACCGATCCATTTCCCATACCAAGCGACATCATTCCGATGAATAAGAGAACGATAACGACAGGCAATGGCGGAAGCGTTGATATCGAAGCCAGCATAAGTCCTGCGACAGCATAGAGCACCGTCAACATGCGCGTACCGCCGAATCGATCGGCTAAGTAACCGCCTACCGGTCTGAAAAAGCTGCCTGCGATAACGCAGATTGTAGTGAAATCAGCCGCTTTGACTGGAGAGAGACCGTATTGCGTATTGAAGAAGATCGTCAAATAGTTGGTAAGACCGACGAAACCGCCGAATGTAACGCAATAGAACAAGCAGAACACCCAAGCGTCACGTTGTTTCAATAAAGAACCGTATTGCGTAAGCTTCTTAGGTGCTGGACGGTTCGGGCTGTTTTTGGCGAAAATCGTAAAGAAGATAAATACAAGCACGATCGGGATAAGAGCTAAGCCGAATACGGCTTCCCAGCCGCCGAAATGCTGTGCTAAGCGGTTGGCGAACAACGTGGAGAAGATCGTACCGCTGTTGCCTGCCCCTGCAATGCCCATTGCAAGACCTTGATGTTCCTTGGAATACCATTGACCGGCTAACGGAAGTGCCGCCGCGAACGAGGCGCCTGCAATGCCTAGCAGAATAGCGACGATGTAAAGCTGATCTAACGAATGAACGAATTGCCAGCCGAGCACGAGTGGGATGACCGTCATAACCATACCAATCTGTGCCGTAAGCTTAGGACCGATATAATCGGTTAGGAAACCGAGCACCAAACGCAGGGTATGGTTATGACGGTCATCCCACTCGTGCTCGGCTGGCAATTCGTTCATTCGTTAGATCAGCTTTACATCGTCGCTATTCTGC
>NZ_JBFRGE010000198.1:0-1311 GCF_052115185.1 Paenibacillus sp. 2TAB19
CCTTTCGTGTCGGCCGTGTGTTTCAGCGGCGACTTAGATAATATATCACAGACGCCTATAGCATTGCAAGCACTTTTTATATAAACCTTTAAACTGTTTTCTATTATAGAAGTTAACAAAAAAGACACGATGCCAAAGCACCGTGTCTAATAACTCTCTAGTATTGTTTTGCTGCCGAATATTTCGAAGCATCTTTAATCAGATCGAACTTCTTGTTGCTCTTCTTTAGGCCAGCGTCTACCGTCGTATCAATGACTACCCATTTACCGTTCATGTACACTTCGTTCCAAGCATGATACACACTCACATATTCCGTGTCACCCATTACGAGCTTAGTAGGAACTCCTACGCTACGAAGCATTGCAGCGAACAACGACGAGTAACCATAGCAGATATCTTTTTTCGTCGAAAGTGTTTTGTCGATGCTTGGGAGGTAATCATTCGAGATGTTAGCTGCCAAATCATAATCATATTTGATGTTATTAATGATGTAATCGTAGATTGCTTTTACTTTCTCGTTGTCTGATTTGCTGTTTTTTGTTAGCTCTTTGGCTTTAACAATAGCTAGACTCGAGCTTGTCCATGCAACATTTTGTACCGAGTTCAAGTAAATCACGCTGTTGTTAGCAAGGTTAAGCTTAACTGTTTCTTTGTTAACTACTTTATACTTGTTGCCTTCTGTATTCTCAAGTACCGAAACGGTGTAATCGCCATTTCCAAGTTGCAACGKGAATTGCTCTACTTTCTTGGAAGCTGTCATGTTATATGTATATTTATTATCGCCTTTTGCGATCATTACTTTTGTTTTCACGTTAGCCTTTACTTCGTAGGATACCGATACAATGCCTTTGTCTAAACTTGCTGTGTTCAACCAAGTTGTGTTTTCGCTAGCTTCTGCACTTGTAACTTTAATCGATGCGATCATGATGAACGCTACTGCTAACATAAGAACAAACTTACGCATGAATAATACTCCCTTCGGTAGCTGGCTGCCATCTTTCGGAAGGCCCTTTAGCTTTGCGTCCCTACCTTTCGATAGGTTTGCCGTTATCGTGTAAAGTTTCATGGGACTGCTTGTCCCTTGTTATAAAACAAAAAAAGCTCTGTCTTTCGGTAGCTGGCTGCCATCATAAGGAAGGCCCTTTAGCTTTGCGTCCCTACCTTTCGATAGGTTTGCCRTTATCGTGATTCGCTTTTCCAATGCTTGTCCTACTATTTAATAAAATAAAAAATGCTCCGTCTTTCGGTAGCTGGCTGCCATCATAAGGAAGGCCCTTTAGCTTTGCGTCCCTACCTTTCGATAGGTTTGCC
>NZ_JBFRGE010000199.1:0-1307 GCF_052115185.1 Paenibacillus sp. 2TAB19
AAGGTCTAGTTCACGTTCACATACACAGTCAAAAAATCGTTACGCTAACTGGGAACATTAGTTGAACGAATCACGGGAGCAGACTGTCGCAGCAGCAGCTCTTTTTTTATTAAGCTAAAGGGCAGTTAGCGTGAATACGGGGGATGGTGTGTATTCATCCGACGCTGGTGATGTTCGTTAGTTGAGACTCTACAAATGACAGGTTAATCCAATAGGGAGGCGAAGGGCATGGAACCGAACTTGGAGAAAAAACTGCAAGACATCTGTACCGACCTTATTCTTTCATTAAGGGGAAATCAAGCAGAGAATGGGAACGCGGTAATCGATCGCAATCTCATCGAGCTCCTCTATTCTACCTTGGATGTCTACAAGGAATCTATCCAACAAGAGACGAGTGTCTCGAGAGAAGTGATCTTCTCCCTCTTTTACACCAGCAGCCGGTTCTACATTCAGAGTAAATATTCGAATAATGCTGCTGATCTTTTGAAGGAGTTTGAACGTTTAAATGGGAGATTGCTTAGGATTTTTTTTACAATTGGAGATTAACAATTACCATCGATTCATCGAACTAAACGAGGGAATGGGAGATTATAGTTCAATGGAYAATGAGGCGGTCAGTCGCCGTTTTCGAAGTAAATGCAATTTAAATGAGGTGACAAATGTTGAAGTTCATAAAGCATGAACCTGAGTTTCCGCCAATCGAATTTTTTATAACTCGTTTCTTTGTTGGCGATAATTGTTTGTTTGAACAAGAAACAAAAGTTTCATTGCCTACCTTAATAACCGGTGATGATATTGACATTTTCAATGAAAGCTATGTAATTGAAAGCAGGCAATTTGGTTTTAATGAGGATGCTTTTGTTACAGTTTATTATATAAAGAAACGTTGATTAGGGGATTTAAGCATTACGCTATCGGGGAACGCTAGCTTCACGACATGACGGCAGCCACCTTTACAATTGGCTGCCGTTGTTCGTTGAGGTAATGGGCAGTATAACGCAACTTCCACGCCTTTATAAACGTTTAACAAATAACTTGATTATTTAATGAGAGACCCTTATTCAAACAATCAACTATAGATGCTGGAAGGGGATGAAGTTTGTTGAAGAAGAAGGTTGTTTGGCTTCTCGGACTAGGACTCTTTCTAAYTGCTTTAACTGCTGGTATTTGGCTGTACTTACCGCGTGAAGTGGATATAAGACTAGAAGGGGTAAAATACCGTTTAGGCACAGAGAATGCCTTAGAGGCCGAATCTGCCACCGTACAAATCGAAGGAACCTTTCGTCGAGCGCTGAACGGACAGCGAC
>NZ_JBFRGE010000200.1:0-1292 GCF_052115185.1 Paenibacillus sp. 2TAB19
CCAACCAACTAGCGCCTCTTCATTGGCAGACTCAACTGCAATGGACCGTAGCTCGGTACTTCTTACACTCACGGATCTTGGACGAAAAAAAACGTTTGAAGCTTTGCGGAATAAAGAAAACTTTTTTTATGAACGAATAGCACAATGGGATAATCAACAACTTGAAAAGTTTACTGAAATGCTCAAAGCTATAAATGGATTTGGGTAAGACCATTAAACTTTTATAGTAAATAGTTACAGATATACAAACATACTTTTAGTTGAATTGCCGTGGAGCCTTAACGAGATAATGCCCGTGTGAGGTTGCTACAGTCACAATAAGTCGGGACTCTGCAATGACCCAATGTATTCGTATTTGTATATTTTACCGGCTGGACCGGTTTGAATTACTCGGAATTTACCTCTTTCTACAAGGCTTCTGCAGTACTTGATGACCGTTTGCTTGTGAATCTCCAGTTCAATCGCCGCTTTCGCTGGGCTAATGATACGATTGTGCCGAATCGCTAGACGCATCAACTGGCGTTCGATTTTTTGATATTCGCGACGAGGCATTTGATTTTTCTCACCCGTTGACACTAGATAGGGGGCTAGTATGCAGCGAATCATAGTTCGTACGAACAATGGATTTTCTTTCATTTCATCTAAGGGTATAGAAATCACTTGGCATTCTTGTGATTGCAAGAACAAAGCTCTATTTAGATCCATTCGATATTTCGAACGATCCGTGCCATGTGAACCATAATCCATGACTTCGAATACATAACGAAGACTGCCCATGATCCAAATAAAATCCACAAAGTAAGGCCGAATCCGTGCCCTCTTTTCAAAGCATCCTTTCGTTCCCCCTGGCGTTTGGACAAGTGATCGTTTACCCACTTCTTATGCTCGATCTCAAAACTCAACTGTGTCACCCTTCCCTGGCAAAAAATAAAACGCCTCGACTTCCCTTACATTAGAAGGGATACCGAGGCGTTCTTCGCCAAACCATATTTAAGTAAAACCATAATAATTCATTTAAAGCCAAGCAGCAATAAGTATTATTTCCGTACTATAGTCTCATGAACATTTTGTGTGATTTTTCATACAAATGCAAAGGCCAACCTAAGCTACATTCTCGTTTATACGACTTTTCATACAAATAATCGCAATACACAGCAGGAGCGTTCAACTTTGTACGATTTTTCGAATAAAACAACTATATTAGGGTCAAGTCCAAAGTTGTGTGTAAAATCCTCGAACAGAAAGCCTACTCGTCGCGAGTAGGTTTTTCGGTTGTCTTTGGTGTTTTCTTT
>NZ_JBFRGE010000201.1:0-1237 GCF_052115185.1 Paenibacillus sp. 2TAB19
CTCCTTAATGGACAGATCAACATCTTTAATAGGCCATTTATAATCGATTTTCACGGTTGAATCCAAATCAACATCTCTAATAATATCCTTTATCGTATCTTTCCAAGGTACGGTTATGACCTCTGGCGGATATTTCAAATTGGCGATGGACTGGCGCACATACTCATTCACTTCATGAACCGTCTTCTTTACAGACAGAAATTGTTCGTTTAGTTCATCGCTTTGCTTCACCTGATCGAGCTTTACAGATACCAAGAACAAGGATTGAGCAATCCCATCATGTAAGTCTCTTGCCAAGTTCTCGCGTTCCTGTAAAGCCGTCTGTAGCAGCCTAGTTTGATGCAGCTCTTCTTGGATATTTTCTAATATGGCAAACAGCCGCGTAATCAAGAGCAAAGTAACCAAGAAAACGATTAAAGGCGACAGCCAATTCCCTGCGTCCATCGAAATATACGGCAATAAATATTCATGTCGAACATACTCCCAAATCCAAATCGTCAACGTAGGGATGATTAAAATCAACCATTTTATTTGTTTATACATTACATGGACCTCCTTATACARCATCAGACTCATTCCGTTAGCTTACTTTTCTATTGTCTCTATTTTTGAGCCGTCACACATGACTCAATAGAGCTAGCTGCACAACATTTCAATGGTTTGTAACAATGATTCGTTTAGATAGCTACAACGAGTTATTTTATCGGCATATAGCATTGTTCATAATGGAAATGAAACGAGGTGAACAAAAGGATGGCAGATCCTGCACTCGAGCTGCGAGATATAAGCGCTGGTTACAGTAAGTCGCCAACACTGAATCAATTAAGCTTTAAAGCAAATCAAGGTGAGTTTGTGGCCATTACCGGTGCTAACGGTGCAGGCAAAACAACGTTATTTCGAACCATATTAGGGCAGATTCCGTTACGGCAAGGAAACATCATGATCGGCAATCGAACCATTGCAAGTAAAAACGATTTTCGGCAAGCACAGAAAAAAATCGGATTCGTGCCTCAGGGAGGTCAAGCGGGAAAGTTGCCCATCTCTGTACTGGAAGCCTTAATGCTTGGGAACTGGGGAGTAACCTTCTCGTATTGTAAGCGTCCAACATTAAAGGATAGAGTAAAGGCTAATGAATGGTTAGCCTATATCGGAATGTCTGATTTGGCCAACCAAGATTGCAGGCAACTTTCAGGAGGGCAGCGTCAACGCATTCATATCGCGCGAGCTCTTATTAGAG
>NZ_JBFRGE010000202.1:0-1156 GCF_052115185.1 Paenibacillus sp. 2TAB19
TGAAGACGACGAGGTTGATAGGTTCGGGGTGGAAGCACAGCAATGTGTGTAGCTGACGAATACTAATCGGTCGAGGGCTTATCCTAAAAGGCTTATATGGTCCATACAACCTGTAGGCAACAGCTAAAGTTCAGCAGCAACATCTTTCGTATCCAGTTTTCAGGGCGCAATGTCTTGAATAAACTTTACTCATGCGCGTATGGCGGAATTGGCAGACGCACCAGACTTAGGATCTGGCGGGCGACCGTGGGGGTTCAAGTCCCTCTACGCGCACCATACTTTTTACAAACAAGTTCTTGCTGAGCAAGGGCTTTTTTTGTTTTGACTATTCTAAAAACACAAAGTCAAATTAGCCACCCACGAAGGGTGGTTTTTTTGCTTCGAGAATGGGGTGAAACGTTTAGAACAATGTGCGAGTCTGTACCACAAGAAGAAAAAGTCAGTAGTAACATTCATAAGCCGAATGTAGATTCCAAATCTGCTCCTGTCGCTGCAGCTCCTGCCGCATCACGAAACGTATTGAATGATGTCCGTGAGTCAATTACAACAATACAATTGACGGACTTCTTATTGTGAGGCTGCTCAAAAATCCTTTAGAAAGCCTCTCTCTTAATCCTAGCAGGGATCTAGTATAAGGAATTTGTAGCTTCAGTAGTTGGATTCTTTATTTGGTCATTTATCATTGGGACCAAGCTTCAAAATTTATTCAATAGCATTTTTGGATTTGGCGGTTTTGGTGGCCTCATGGATTCAGGAAGGATTAGTACTGCAATTGTAGGAAAAATGTTTCTTATGTCCTTATTTTCGATCATCTCGCTTTTTGTGGGACTTTCCGCAATTGGTATTTGGAAGGGAAGTCAACGTCATTCCTTCAATACCATAATCATTAAGCTTGGTGGAGCCCAATACATGGCCGGAGCTGGATTTCTGATCGCAGCAGTATTAGCTCTTCTGAGTATCAAGCTTTCGCTATTCGTACTTATTATTACGTTGTTATCCATGCTGATCTTAACGGTAACTGCTTCAATCGAGTTGTTCGAGGTAACGAGGGAACGTCGTACACTCTATATTGTTTCATCAATCGCGAGTTACTCTCTTTTGTTAATGTTGTTGGGTTCAATTACGATCTAGATTTAATAATTATAGAGGCTAATCC
>NZ_JBFRGE010000203.1:0-1104 GCF_052115185.1 Paenibacillus sp. 2TAB19
GATCGTGTCCAGTATCCGATCCTCTAGCGTTTTTCTTCTGCGCATGATGAATTCACCACTCTCTTGTTACTTATTGAATCAGAACAATCCGTTGCCCGACACGCGTTTGGCTATAGCATTGCTGCTGAATATCAGAATCACGGATATAACCGATTGCATAAGATCGATTGCCGTAGCGAACGAGAATCTTCCTTGGGCCAGACCGATCGTGAAGGCATAGGTTTGAATGATTTGAGACTTCTCGCTGTTAATCGTATTGCCAAGTAGCATCGATTGCTCGAAGTTCGATCCGACTAAACCTCCACCAAGCATGCTGCCGATCGTGAGGATTAAGACAACGATGCTTGCCCCCTTCAAACCAGGCAGCGTTATGTGGATAATTCGCTTAAGACGACCCGCGCCATCCATCTCGGCCGCCTCGTATAGCGATGGATCAATGCCGGCAAGCGCTGCAAGGAATATAATCGTCCACCAGCCCGCTTCCTTCCATATGGCTGTCGAAACYGCTAGTCCCCAGAAAGCATCYGGATCGGTTAGGATGGCRAGCGGCTCCTTGATCAGATGAAGCGACAKYAGAAAATCRTTRACGATGCCGAAGCTTGASGAGAAGAARGCAAACGATATGCCGGTWACGACAACCCATGAGATGAAATGAGGCAAATAGCTGACCGTYTGTACGAACCGTTTCACGAATACATGCCTGACTTCGCTTAAGATAATGGCGAACAGGATTGGAATCGGATACGAAAAAATAATCTTCAACAGGCTGAGCACCAACGTATTGCGAACCAGCATCGGAAAATTATAATCATTGATGAGCTCCTTAAAGTGTGACAAGCCTGCCCAGGAACTGCTGAATATCCCGTCGATGCCGGTTGATATTTTATAATTTTTGAAGGCGATGATAATTCCGAACATCGGAATATAACTGAACACGAGCAGGAACAACAAACCAATCCATACAAATATCTGGAAGGGCAACTGTCTTTTGAACTGCTTTAGAAATAAAGTTTTCTGAATGGGGTTCGCCTCTCCTTTCGGTCTATAACTTGCTAGCTAGCTGCGCTGCGACCTCTTGTTTCTCATTATAAAAGCGCATACATT
>NZ_JBFRGE010000204.1:0-1061 GCF_052115185.1 Paenibacillus sp. 2TAB19
ATTAACCAATAACTCCCAAATCTATGGTGGGGCTGACCCCCTACCTGCAAAAACGTCAGAACATTCAGACATAACAGTTACCCATCGTCTCGATGGATATTCCTACCTTCTTACACAAACTTCTTGACGCTACCAGAACGATAGGAATACCGCAAATTTTGTATGATATTTCGCATACAATTTGCGGTATTCAGCAGATTCACCTCATATATACCGCTAATCGACCCCAGCATTTCCATTGCCTCGACTACTGCGATGGAGACGGAGATACATCTGTTACATCCTCAATCGTCACTTCGCTCGTTCCCGTCTCGATCCAACCCGGAATTTCGTCGCCGTTAGCGGCTTGCTCCAGTATCTCGATAATACGCGTCCCCCACATATGCTCGTTCTGTGAGAGCGCTGCTGTTAGCTGCCCATTGCGCAAAGCTTCGGCAATCTCGGGCATCATGCCGAAGGTAAGCGCGTAACGATTCAGGCCTTGTGCTTTCCATACGAGGACAGATGTTGATCCGGATATGACATCGATGGCAACGAAGCCGTCGAAATGCGGATGCGCATCAATCATCGCCTCTAGCTCCGTCAATGCGACAGTTTCGTTGCCTTCGTTGTACTTCACTTCCAGCACTTGAATATCCGTCTGCGCTTCCAAATAAGCAAGCATTCCGCTTAGTCGCTCTTGCTCGTTCCTCATCTTCGTTATGCCGGTCTCGACAATAATCATTCCTCGGCCCTTCAACAGCTGATCGACCATCTGACCCATCTGCTCGCCAGCCTTATAATTGTCCGTACCGATGAACGCCAGACGTTTGCTGGCAGGGGAGTCCGACTCGAAAGTAATGACAGGAATACCAGCCATAATCGCTTTGTCAATGATGGGAGTAAGCGCTTCGGCGTCGATTGGATCTATGGCAATGCCATCTACATCCTGAGCAATCATCGTCTCCATCATTCGAATTTGCTGCTCTAGATTAGCTTCATCCGGCGCTTTGACGATCAACCTCGTTTTATATTTCTCCGCCGCCTCCAGCGCAGCTTGTGTTACCGTCTCATAGTAAGGA
>NZ_JBFRGE010000205.1:0-1011 GCF_052115185.1 Paenibacillus sp. 2TAB19
GCGCGTACCCTCAGCACTGCTCTGTATTTGAAGACCGTGTGCCTCTCCATAAATCATAATCAGCCGTTGATGAACGTTGCGAAGTCCAATGCGGTATTCATCTTCTTCCTCCATATCATGAAGGGACTCGTTAATTTGGCGCATTCTCTCCTCGCTTATCCCAACGCCGTTATCGGCAACCTCCACACGCAGCTTGTTGCCGTCAACGCTCGTTATTAAGGAAATGAAGCCCCCTTCTGCTCGATCCTCAAGTCCATGTACGACCGCATTCTCAATAAGCGGTTGAATAATGAGCGGAGGAATCTCGATCCCTTCGCTTTGAGGCGCAATATTTAGAACGAAGGTTAGGCGTTCGTCCCCATACCTGAACTTCTGAATTTCCAAATAGCTGTGAACGATCTCAATCTCGGCCTTTAGGGCGATCTTTTTCGTTCCGATCTCGAGGTTGCGCCTAATCATCTTGCCAAGCATCCGCACAATGTACGAGATCTCCTTCTCGCCTTTAATATGGGCCTTCATCCGAATGGATTCGAGCGCATTAAACAAGAAATGAGGATTGATCTGACTGGCCATCATCTTCAGCTTAATTTCCTTCTGCCTTAATTGCAGTTGCGCCTGCTGCTGATGCGATTCGGTAACCTCGTCCATGAGTCCCCTAATGCTGACTACCATGTTATTAAACTGTCTTGATAGCAGTCCAATCTCGTCATTGCCGCTCACGTCGGAGATTACATTGAAGTCGCCAAGCGCCACCTTGTTCAAATCCTTGTTCAGCGCAAGCATCCGCTTCGCAAGAATAGCAGAGAAGAAATAAATTAAGATGAAGGCGATAACAAGACTGATCAGAATAACGCCAAACCCGAGCAAGCTTATTCGGTTAGCGCCGCTAACAATGCTTTCTATTGTAAATACCGATACGATCTTAAGTCCGTTGCTGCTGGATGGCGGCATCAAATTCTCGATTACGACTTTGGACGGCTTGCCTTCGAACTTGAACTCGTACGTTCCCTC
>NZ_JBFRGE010000206.1:0-1004 GCF_052115185.1 Paenibacillus sp. 2TAB19
AATCCTGTCGGGCAGCATATCTGACCTCCACCTCATGGACAGGTTGAATGAAGGAATGTGGGAGCGTAGACTCTGTGAGATGTGGGAGGGTTGACCACCATGAGCTTATGTAGAGATCCAAAGGTGCAACCATACTTTACCGCACTAACCACTTTTTACTGAACAGTGGTCTGGGTAGAGATTTTTTGCGCATTAAGCAGCCCCACAAATTTCTTCATCTAAAATTTCGTTCCATTGAAAAGTTATCTTTTAACAATAACATTTGTTCAAAACCTAAGAAAACGTGAGCAATTAAGAGAAAAGCGATTCTCCATAGAGGGAGTTTAGTTAAATAAGGAATAGATAACTAAAATAAAGAAAACTCGCCGACACTGCGGCGAGTTTAGCTTTTTTATATGACAATGCGAAGTCAAAACAAACTGACTTTTTGATTAATAATTTCGGAAAAGCACCTACACAATGGTGGTACCTTTTTCGTGAGTGTAGTTATTCAATTGTGTATTTCGTGGCCTTATACATCTTTTCAGCGTACTCGTCGACTTCATCTCGTGACATGCGTAAGCGATTGACAGAAGTACCATATCCAATTTCCTTTTTACCCTCTTCTAATCCTTTGAAAATTCCATCTGCGAAGGCATCTAATGGTTCTCCTTGGATATGTAACCCCGCTCCACCTAAATTTGTATTCACTGCCGGAGGAGCAACTTCAATCACTTCTACAGACGTATCAGAGAGTTGGTGTCTTAGACTCATTGTAAATGAATGAAGCGCCGCTTTTGTTGCTGAATAAATCGGAGCAATCGCAAACGGCGTAAAAGCTAGCCCAGATGTCACGTTAATGATTGTCGCCTCTTCTTTTGTTGCAAAAAATGGAGAGAACAGCACAGAGAGATGGAAAGGTGCTTCAATGTGAGTCTGTAAAATAGTTTGTGTAAACTCCTAAACCTACTAAAATGGAAGTAGATGAAAGGTTGGGAGAGCACATGGGATTATGGACAAAAGAG
>NZ_JBFRGE010000207.1:0-977 GCF_052115185.1 Paenibacillus sp. 2TAB19
GGAGTTCAACTTGCCGAATCTTATTATTTGACAGCTTCGAAATTCAAAACAATTCAACTGAGCGGTAAAAGCACTTTGCTATCGGGATTACTTCTCAATGATTATCTAAATGAACTTCGTTCATATCGAACCTATCTTCAAAGTAATTCCAAAGAACCTTACGATATTAAAGAAGTTGCAATTGTTATCAAAGACCTCCAAACGATTTCAAGTTGGTTAAGAGAAAAATATAAAAATAAAGAGTTTGAAGTATATACGGACGAAGATTTTTATAGGGATGTTTACCCGAAGCTTGAAAGTGATGTGAAGAGTTATCGGTTTGAACAGCAATTCTAAGTTAATTCATTCTAACGGGGAACGTTAATTAAATACAATACAACACGACGGCATCTAATCACATGATGAGCTGCCGTTTTCTCATACGAGCGGCCAGAATATATTGTTTTGGAGTTGTTAAAGCGGTATGAATGGGAATAATACACCTAATTCAACATTAGGTGGGATAACATGATAAGGATTTTTGTGTTTTTTATTGCAATGATGTTCATATTTAGTACGTCAGTTCAAGCAGAAGTAAGGCCTACCCAAGCGTTAAAGTACCATAAGTTTGACGCAACAACACTAGATAAAGTCAAGAGTAATGCTTCATTTCGATTACTTGTACCTAAAAACATCCCTAAAGAATGGACAGTAGAGCTTAAATATCCCTATCAGCTTGACGCCACTAAGCCAATTCAAAGAATCATATTGAACTACTTTGATAAGGAAGAAAACTTTATGTTTGGATTAGAGCAGCATAATGCTGTCGGATACAAAATTAAAAGAGAAATAATAAATATTGATGCTCGTACAAACAAAAGTTCAAGGACGATTGTCGAAGAAGAATTCAAATTTGATACAAGCGGTGAAAAATTAAATATGAGTGGTGTTGAAGTTCGATTTACGCCTTGGGCAGATAAAACACCAGGCGGTTACTT
>NZ_JBFRGE010000208.1:0-858 GCF_052115185.1 Paenibacillus sp. 2TAB19
ATCACATACCATGCGCCGACGACAATTACGAATAAAGAAATAAGCTTCATCAAAATAAAGCTTATCGAAGAATTCCATGCCATAATCCGATAAGTGAGCAGCTTATTAAGACGGAAGTTTTCGTTTTGCACCGCAAAACGTTTAATTTCGTGATTTTCGTTCGAGAATGCTTGAACGACGCGAATTCCGCTTACGTTGTTTTCCACCTGCGCATTATAATCGGCAATATTCGCGAACAGACTATCGAATGCGCGCGACATTTTGCGGCTGAAATATAAGGACAAGTAAACTATGAGCGGAATGATGATGAAGGTCAACACGGCAAGCTGCCAGTTGATGCTTAGCATAATTCCGAACGTGCCCATAAGGGTCATGACGGCGATAAACATATCCTCTGGACCATGATGGGCGATTTCCCCGATATCCATCAGATCGTTGGTCATGCGGGAGACAAGATGACCGGTTTTATTGTTATCAAAAAATCCGAAGCTGAGCTTCTGGATTCGGTCGAACAGCTTCTTGCGCATATCCGATTCGATGTTGATACCGAGCTTATGGCCCCAATATGTAACTACAAAGTGCATTAGCGCACTGATAACATATACGCCCAGCAGACCCAAGCATGCATAGACGATGGTGTCCCACTTGCCGCTTGGCAGCAAATCGTCAATAACCCGATTGAGCGCTAACGGAAATACAAGCTCAAGCAGCGCAGCCAATATGGCACAAGAAAAGTCCAAAATAAATAAACCTTTGTAAGGACGATAATACTCAAAAAAACGACGAAGCATTTGTAAATTCCTTCCTCTCGTTAACCCTTTTTTTCGATAATGATTATCATACTCAATACTATAACGG
>NZ_JBFRGE010000209.1:0-838 GCF_052115185.1 Paenibacillus sp. 2TAB19
GTTCTTTGTTCGGATATACGCTGCGCATAATATCATTGAATTTTGCCGTTTCCATTGCTGCCGATACGGACACGATCTTCTGAATATTGTTATCGAACCAAGCTTTTGTCGTCAGCTTATCGTTATTCGTCAGCAAAATTGATATTTCATCGCTTTGGTGATAAATCAGCTTGCAGCCCATCATTTGTCCGGCCAAATATTTACTTGTCTCCCAGAACGCTTGCGTCAGTTTCTCGTCGAAAGGCTTGTCTAGACCTCTTGTAAACGTATGAAAATGACAGCCGTCAAGCCTTATCAACACAGGTAACCGTCTAGGTAAGCTGTAGCGAAACGTATACTCATACCCTTTCATCCGATTGCCGAAATCATCATTTTTCATCAACATATATCCTCCCTCTGAAGTTATACTCTATAATACTTCCAGTAAATGCAAATGGGAATACGTAATATGGATAGGCGCACTTAATTCGACAATGGCGTATATCCATTCAGCTCAAATAGAGTGGCCTCGAATGCATACTCAAATTACGGACCGTACGGCCCTTTAATAGTGATCTTTACGGCAAAAGTGAGTCGTAACGGACATGAGAGCCCTTATTTGATCACTGTTGGCGTTCAAGCGTATTCAAACGGTAGGTATGAATTAGTTAGTGTCCCTAGGGTCCGTAAAAGTTATATTAGTGCATTATAATGCCCGTTAGTGTCATCTGTGTCCGTATTGAAACGAGATGAAAGATTCGGAATAGGGATTTTTTCAAAAACCAAAAAAGCCACCCAACCACTTATCGGTTGAACTGCACCCCGTCAAGTAGACAGTACAAAAAATAAAGATCTATGA
>NZ_JBFRGE010000210.1:0-832 GCF_052115185.1 Paenibacillus sp. 2TAB19
CTGGAACACTTACTTTTGCCGATTCAGACAAAATACAGGCATGGGCTAAGCCATTCGTAATTGTGGCAGTTGAAGAGGGAATTGTAAAGGGACGAGCAAACAACAAGTTTGATCCCATTGCTGTCGCTTGGACCGAGAAAGGCGTGACGCTGGAACGCGACATCGCTGCCGCTTGCGCATCTCCCGATGGGACCATGGATTGGTTAATAACCTGCATCATCCGGTAGGTCAGCGTACGAAGACCTTCGTCCTGTACGAAGTAAGCCGAATCCAGCCATGCATTCCATTGACCGGAGCCGATGAACAAACTCATCGTAGCAAGCAGCGGCATCGAGACCGGAAGAATGATCTTGGCAAAAATCCGTACCTCTGAGGCCCCGTCGATTCTTGCCGACTCCCCCAGCTCCTCGGGAATGTCAGTAAAGAAAGAGATCGCGATTAATAAGAAAAACAAATTGAGCATGCCTGGGATAACATAAACGCCGAATGTATTAATGAGCCCAAGGCTCTTCAGCACGATGTAGAAAGCGATAATACCGCCAGAGAAATTCATCGCTACTACGACAATCGTAAAGTAGCTCTTACGGAAGATAAGATCCCGCTTCGCAAGGCCATATGCGACAAGCCCGGTAAACAAGACGCCTAGAACGGTGCCCACGATGGTCCTTAGCAGTGAAATGCCGAAGGCGCTGATCCACTTCGGATCCTCGAGAAAATAGAGATAGTTTCCAAATGTGAATTGCCTAGGCCACAAATACATGCCGCCGGCCGCGGTGTCGGTTCCGGCATTAAAGGTAATCAACAAAATATAGTAAAACGGATATAGCGTTCC
>NZ_JBFRGE010000211.1:0-795 GCF_052115185.1 Paenibacillus sp. 2TAB19
TATCGGAAAGCAATAGCGTCAGGGCAGATCGTAAGCAATAGCGTCAGGGCAGATCGTGCCAAAAACTATAAAAGTATGAGTGAAAACGAGTATWTCTAAGATAGAAGAACGTTAAGTGTCCTAGACTCAATAATTCGGGTGTTTAACCGCTATTAAGCCATTCTGCTGGATTCCACTCCGCATCTATCGACCCTAAATTGGTTATTCTTTCATTTGGATTATTGGTATGTATAAGCGTACTTATTTGAGTCCCTTGCAATTTCGCATATCTTGATTGCCTTTGAATTATGTTAAGAACAGCTATGYTCAATTCATTATTCAGATTTGATAAAACTTCATAGTTCCAAAAAACGATTGCAACACCATTAACTGWWGKATACAGATCTGATATACAGTCATTTAAGGCATCTAGACTCTTCCCATAGTAGTTAGGGAAATTGAGTTTCAATGCTATTTCATTATGGAAATCTTCAATACATTTTAAATTTGAACATTCTACTTGRTAAATCTTAAATGATTCTTTTGAAAGTTCTATCAATGTACTTTCTAGGATCTCTTTCCTGTAAAACATAACTACATCTGAATTCAARAATAATTGAGTGGATTGATTAAATCTCACTTCATGCAATACATCTGTGATTGTTTCATTCCAGTCATGCGAAGGTAATTTCGCTTTAATTAATTCATCAATAAGGATTCGAACATCTTCTGACTTCTTCTTATTATTGTATAGCTCTAAATATTTAATCATTGTTTGAAACGCTACTTTGGATGATAACATTAGATCTTCCTTTC
>NZ_JBFRGE010000212.1:0-785 GCF_052115185.1 Paenibacillus sp. 2TAB19
CAATTTATTAATGGAGGATGTCACCCAATCATTGAAAGCACAGGGTGCTTCATTATTACAGGGTGCATGGATAACGAGAGTCCGATTACAGAAAACACAAATGTTGAAGAAAAAGAAAACAATTTATTAATGGAGGATGTCACCCAATCATTGAAAGCACAGGGTGTCGAGTTATTTTCTATTGGGCAACTCGATGATGAATTTGCAGTATTAAACGATGTGAAACCGCATGCGTTTACGATAGGAAACCCATTGGAAGATGTGGCCAAGCTAGAGAACATCTATATCTATATTTTCGATTCGGAACAAGCTCGTATGAATGGACTTGCTACGTTTAAACAGCACCTCGAAACCGCTAAATTAGCGGCATTTCCATGGTATTATGAGCAAAAAAATGTGTTGGTAATTTATTTCAGCAATGAAAAAAAACTTTCGAAGTTTGGTAATGTAATTCAAACTGCACTTCATGATTTATAAATTAAGATATAAATCAATGTCATTAATGTTTAGACTCGCATTGCGACGAGGAACGATAGWTCAACAACATAAAGTGAGCAGTCCGCCGCGGCCCTGCTCACTTTTTTCATTAARCTAAAGGGAAAGATAGTTCCAATATGTGGTATGTTTGTAGTAGGCGTTCACTCAGATAGAAGGGGGGGGATTCCCAATGGAGAATGAGAAGCGGTTAAACACCCGAATTATTGAGTCTAGGACACTTAACGTTCTTCTATCTTAGAAATACTCGTTTTCACTCATACTTTTATAGTTTTTGGCACGATCTGCCC
>NZ_JBFRGE010000213.1:0-776 GCF_052115185.1 Paenibacillus sp. 2TAB19
GTGTTATATACTTGTGCGACGCCGCCCGAAATTGGCTTCGGATTTGGATCCAGTATGCCTCCAGCATCATAAACCCAAGCCCGTATTTTCAAATCTCCTGGTGGTGGGAAAATTCTTATTGTTACCTTAAGTGGCTTGCCGCTAATGTTTGTCCAATCACCTATAGGGCCATAGTCCGTAAAATACCCAATTCTCCCAATGGTACGGTGCTTTGAGGTGCGGACTTCCGGATTGTAATCTCCCGGTTTCTCGTCGAGCCATAAACCAGAAGAAGCGGAAGCCGTTCCCGCTGACATCGAAAACAGACTAAACCCAACCAACGCAGCGGCCATAAACATTTTTATTCTCTTCAAATCCAACACTCACTCTCCCCCAACTAAAGATTGAGTTTATTATCCTACTTGGATCATAATTTGTTAATATGTACCAAGGACTAGTTTTTGTTGATATGTGTCGGTAGAGTTTTATGAATTGAATACTTCTCTATTTGTTTTAACAACATCATGAATGGAAAATGTACCACCTGAAGCTACCAGCTTTTCCATAACCTTATCGCGAAGAAATGGCGCTTTTTCTTTATTCGCTTTCGTTAAGGCTATGGTTAGTTCCTCTTTTGTAAGTTCGGTGCAGTACGCAGGGGTTCCTGGCTGTTGTCTCCACGAATCGCTTAAAGAACCGCTATCCACGGCATCGAAGCCTAGATCGTTTGCTACACCCATGATGATTTGTTTATGGGATAGGTCATCGCCAGCAACCGCTATAGCAATGCGTCCATC
>NZ_JBFRGE010000214.1:0-755 GCF_052115185.1 Paenibacillus sp. 2TAB19
GCATCATCCGTTTGGTGGCGATGGCGGAGGGGAACCACGCGTTCCCATACCGAACACGACCGTTAAGCCCTCCAGCGCCAATGGTACTTGGACCGCAGGGTCCTGGGAGAGTAGGACGTCGCCAAGCGGGTGCAAAGTTGTACCTGTGTAGTCAAAAAAAGAGAATAACTGAGGGCCTTTAGCTCAGCTGGTTAGAGCGCACCCCTGATAAGGGTGAGGTCGGTGGTTCGAGTCCACTAAGGCCCACCACTATCGACTCTGAGAAGTCGGATCCCATTATGGGGCCATAGCTCAGCTGGGAGAGCGCCTGCCTTGCAAGCAGGAGGTCAGCGGTTCGATCCCGCTTGGCTCCACCAACCGTTTTTCGCAAGAAAATACGGACCAATTGCACCTTGAAAACTGGATAACGAAAGAAAAGAATTGCTGAAACATCCTTTAGCTGGATTAACCATCAGCAAGCAGAGTTAGCGAAAGCGAGCTCGGCAGTTGATGTTAGCGAAGGTTGTTCGAGATTGTTGCGACATTTTTTCAGTTTGTTTCAACCATTTGATGTCTTAGGARATCAAAGAAACAAAGTGAAAACGGCGCACAAGCCGAATCAACCGAAGCATTGGTTAAGCTATTAAGAGCGCACGGAGGATGCCTAGGCACCAGGAGCCGAAGAAGGACGTGGCGAACAACGATACCGCCTCGGGGAGCCGTAAGCAGGCTTTGATCCGGGGATTTCCGAATGGGGAAACCCAGCTGGAGTAATG
>NZ_JBFRGE010000215.1:0-751 GCF_052115185.1 Paenibacillus sp. 2TAB19
GCATTGGGAACATCAAGCCCATGCCAGTGAAGCGATACGCCGCCTTCGATATCCTCGTTCAGCAGCGTCACCTCGACAAGCTCGCCCTGCTTCACCCGGATCTCGGGACGGAATCGAACCGCCGACACGAGGATTTTCAGTCCTCTGCTCTACCGACTGAGCTACCGAGCCTTACTTTAAAGAAAAAAATGGCGGAGCTGACGGGATTCGAACCCGCGGTCTCCTGCGTGACAGGCAGGCATGTTAGGCCTCTACACCACAGCTCCGAGTTTAGATGGTGGAGGATGACGGGATCGAACCGCCGACCCTCTGCTTGTAAGGCAGATGCTCTCCCAGCTGAGCTAATCCTCCACAATAGGCGTTGCAAGTAAAGAAAGGTAATGGTAGCGGCGAAGGGGATCGAACCCCCGACCTCACGGGTATGAACCGTACGCTCTAGCCAGCTGAGCTACACCGCCACGCTTGTCCCCCGAATGCTTGTCTCTTCTGAACGTTCGGGGACGTTCACAAGGTCAGGTAATGGCGTCGCCAAACGCCTTTACAATGATGCCGCATAAGCCGCACTAGTCAGCTTGATACAACAGGCATTGCGCCCTGAAAACTGGATACGAAAGATAATGCTGCTGAACTTTAGCTGTTGCCTATAGGTTGTATGGACCATATAAGCKTTTTAGGATAAGCCCTCGACCGATTAGTATTCGTCAGCTACACACATTGCTGTGCTTCCACCCCGAACCTATCAACCTCGTCG
>NZ_JBFRGE010000216.1:0-748 GCF_052115185.1 Paenibacillus sp. 2TAB19
CATCAAGGCGATCGAGAGCTTCCAGACCGGCAAAGGCACGAAGCTGGCGACGTTCGCGGCACGTTGTATCGAGAACGAAATACTTATGCACTTAAGGTCGCTTAAGAAGACGCGCAAGGACGTATCGCTCCACGATCCAATCGGTACGGACAAGGAAGGCAACGAAATTACGCTCATCGACATCCTTGGCACGGAAGCCGACGATGTGGCGGATAAAGTGCAGCTCAAGATCGAGAAATCGAAAATATACAAAAACCTCGATATATTGGATGATCGGGAAAAAGAAGTTGTCATCGGCCGCTTCGGCCTCATCCACGGCGGTGACGAGCGAACGCAGCGGGAAATCGCGAAGGAGCTGGGCATCTCTCGGAGCTATGTGAGTCGGATCGAGAAGCGGGCGTTGATGAAGCTGTATCATGAGTTTTATAAGGCGAAGAAGTGATGTTATGTTATAGGCCTCATCGAGTATTTGGTTTTTTCTTTATCGCCTAAAGAGGTCGTCCTTATTTAACTTTGGGGACAAAAAATAGAATGTCCTAATGCTCTTAGTTTGCTGTAGATTATCTATACACATATAGCGATGAACTAGGCAACAATGAAAATAACGGCTACTTTAATACTCGTTAGTAGCTCGAAAAAGAACCAATCATTGATTACATCAATGATTGGTTCTTTTTTTTRCCGTATGATCCATCTTGAAAAAGGACATCATTTTATGCGAAATGAACCGTTTTCATGGAATGTATGC
>NZ_JBFRGE010000217.1:0-737 GCF_052115185.1 Paenibacillus sp. 2TAB19
ACAAGGTAGCCGTATCGGAAGGTGCGGCTGGATCACCTCCTTTCTAAGGAWATACCCGAACCCGATGAGGTTCGGATAGGAAGCATCGCTTCCACAACAGCAATACTCTCAGGCAGGTTTATTGCTCGCTCGTTGTCAGTTTTGAAAGACTAATCGTCTTTCAAACTAAGGTAGTCCAAAACGGAATACCCGAGGGCCTTTAGCTCAGCTGGTTAGAGCGCACCCCTGATAAGGGTGAGGTCGGTGGTTCGAGTCCACTAAGGCCCACCACTATCGACTCTGAGAAGTCGGTACCCATTATGGGGCCATAGCTCAGCTGGGAGAGCGCCTGCCTTGCAAGCAGGAGGTCAGCGGTTCGATCCCGCTTGGCTCCACCAACAACTTTTCCTTCGGGAAAATGTTGAACATTGCACYTTGAAAACTGGATAACGAAAGAAAAGAATTGCTGAAACATCCTTTAGCTGGATATTTATTAACGCTAGTGAAGGTTGTTCGWGATTGTCTCGACATGTTTTCAATTTGTTTCAACCATTTGATGTCTTAGGAGATCGAAGAAACAAAATGAAAAAGGCGAGCAAGCCGAATCAACCGGAACGACGCTAGGTTAAGCTATTAAGAGCGCACGGAGGATGCCTAGGCACCAGGAGCCGAAGAAGGACGTGGCGAACAACGATACCGCCTCGGGGAGCCGTAAGCAGGCTTTGATCCGGGGATTTCCGAATGGGGAAACCCAGCTG
>NZ_JBFRGE010000218.1:0-733 GCF_052115185.1 Paenibacillus sp. 2TAB19
TATTAAAAGGACTTCAACCATTGAACTAAACGGAGAACTATAGCTCAACAGGACGTTACGGCAGCCGGCTTTACAATTGGCTGCCGTTGTTCGTTGAAGTAACKGGCAGGATAGTTTAGAACCCTTCTTTTTTGTGGAAACATTTAATAAATTCCCACGTCTAAAAGAAACAAGATCATTTTTTGGGGGATACAAATGCTTAAGAAATCGTTAATGCTGTTGTTTACAGTGTGCATATTTGTACTGTCAGCTTGTCAGGACGAACAATTTGTATTAACAGATGACAATAAATCGAAATATAGAGAAATTGCTTGGAACACTGTTGAAACCGAGCAAAGAAAGCATGTTATAAAGAACTGGACAGAAGCAGATGTTTCTACGTTCGTCTACAAAGATCAATGGATCGTACCCCAGAAGGATAGGAGCCATCTCAAGAATCAGGAGTTGGTAAGGGTAAGTTTTTCAACTGATCAGGATGGTTTATTAGGACCAATAGTTGTAGTGATTAATCCAGAAGATGATGCCATCGTAGGTTATTTTCCAAGATACTAATTAAGCTAATGGAGAACGTTAGTTCCATAATACAACCAGGACGAGGTTGCCGGAAAAATCGGTAGCCTCGTTAAGCTATTGGGCAGGATACATTAAGGTCATGCGAGGTGAATCACAAATAGAGCGAATTTTCAGGCTGAGATTCTTTCTCGGGGCGTCAAGTTTGGGGGCGGGTAAAGAA
>NZ_JBFRGE010000219.1:0-681 GCF_052115185.1 Paenibacillus sp. 2TAB19
CTTCAGCAACCCCGAGGATACCCTACTTTTTTGTTGTCCGACAAGGCTACAAATCTTGGTACACAAACAATTTTACGTCATCCCATCATGAAAAATTTTTTCCGTTTTTCAAAGAATAAGAACGTAAATCTAATCGTTTGGATTCTACTTGCGGTCGTTTGCCTTTATGTTGCCAACAAAGACGACGATAAGCCTACCACGAGCGCGTTATCTGAAACCACTGGGGAAACAGCCATTGATTTTAAGTTGGAAAACGAAATTATACGAATTGGACATTTTAGCATCGGCAGTGCCGGAGAACAATATGATTTTAGTCATTATAACAAGTCTGCATTAAATGTTGTTGATGAAGAGTTTCATATCCCTATAGACTCTGTATCTGTAGGGAATGTGCATGCTGAAATTGAGATAACATACACCGATRCCATTAATATCGAGAAGTCGAAGTGGTATATCGTTCCTGATGAAAATAGTGATATGGGATTTACGAATTGGCCACCACTTGAAGGAGAAACGAAAACGTATCAAATTGATTCAACACGAGCCATTGCCATGTTTCGGCCTGCAACCTACGCTGCATATCGAAAAGGTGGTTCAGTAAGCATTGTTTTCAGCTATGTGCTAAAGGATGGCATGAAAGGGAAACGGACATGGAACTTTATAGTTGAGCCATGGTAAATG
>NZ_JBFRGE010000220.1:0-659 GCF_052115185.1 Paenibacillus sp. 2TAB19
AAGCAAATTTCAGCTATCACAGCTTGCTTGTGATTCTTCATCATTCCAAGTCGGAGTTCAATGGTGTTATCTCCTTCTACTACCCAGTCAACATATTGCTTGATACCACTTATTGGCATGTGCGTGTTTTTTAAATAAATAACGATTTCAAGGAGCGTAATTTGATCTTCTGAAAATAACCGCCTCCCAGCTTCATCACGCTCGATTAGTGGTAGTAGTCCTTTTTTTTCATAATAACGTAACGTTGATTCTGGAATATCGAATTTGGCTGCAGCTTCGCTAATTGAACAATACTTCATCTGGAGGCCTCCAAAATTTTATCTTTCATTGTCGACAGGAATATGATACGACTTAAACCATGGTTTAAGTCAACAAAAAAATATTTTAGTCTGTCGAAGGAATAAAAACCAAACAATTCAACTTCGTATTTTCCAAATGGAATAAAACTTTACTTAATTCCGGGCATTAAACCCACTGAAGCTGTTGCTTATGAAACCTCTTATAAAAATATTTATGGAAAAGCTACTGCAGATAAAATTAATAAGTGATTGAAAGTGGCAGACGTCTTTAAGCTAACGAGGAACTTTAGTTGAATACAATATGGAGCAGATTGCGATCGGGCAACTGCTCCATTTTTCATTAAGCTAAAGGGCAGTTTA
>NZ_JBFRGE010000221.1:0-650 GCF_052115185.1 Paenibacillus sp. 2TAB19
AGGGAGCCTCCATTCGCAAACGGAATGGAATTTACTATTTGGTTTACACAGACACAAGCCGGGGAAAGGCTTCATGCCTGGGGTATGCGACCAGTACCTCACCGCTGGGCCCTTTTACGAAAAGGGGCATCATTATTGATAACGACGGATGCGATCCGGAAACGTGGAATAACCATGGATCGATAGCGGAATTCAATGGGAACTGGTATGTGTTCTATCATCGTTCCTCGCAAGGCAGCCGGTACAATCGACGCGTCTGCATAGAGCCGATTGCTTTCAATGAAGATGGTAGCATCAACGAAGTCGAAATGACGACTCAAGGCATTTCAGAACCCCTAGATGCAGGAAGTCCAATGGAAGCTTGGAGGGCTTGCCTGTTATCGGGTATGGTACGAACTGAGCCTGTTGACAACGGTCCAGAAGCCGGAGACGAGCGCTTTACGGAGCATTTGACTTTAATAGAAAACGGTAATTGGGCGGCATATAAATATATCGATTTCGGTTCCGGGAAAACCTTATTCGAAGCGGCGGCAGCCAGCTCTGCTTACGGTGGCGAAATTGAAATTGTGCTGGATTCTCCCAATGGAACTTGTATCGGCCGTTGCAAGGTTAGCAGAACGGGCGGCTGGCGTGTCTGGGAGCGCGTAGCC
>NZ_JBFRGE010000222.1:0-608 GCF_052115185.1 Paenibacillus sp. 2TAB19
GTTCAGAACTGGGGACAAATGCTGCTCCAACTCTCCGTTTTCTTCCCTGATCGAGTCGGCCAGCACCTACGCTAACAGGCCAACTCCCCCTCGGGGGAGTTCCTTATAAATGAGTTTACACAAAATTATTGACAGACCCTTCAATGTTGGTTGTGATTTCTTTACTGAAATAACTCCAATTGTTCCTCACATCCGCCTTTAGCACATTAAAGCGTTGTTGGATTCCTGCATTGTTAACTAACACATTCACTTCTGGATAGTTCGCTGATACCCAATCAAACAATGCTACACGCTCGGATTCAATATCCAAATTACTTACACGAGTAATAAGGCTAGGGGATTTTTCTTTCGCTTTTTGAAGTACATTTTCACGTCGTCCACAAACAATTACTTTATTTCCAGCTTTTATAAAGCGCTCTGCAAAAGCTAATCCTATTCCAGAACTTCCGCCTGTAATAAGTATTGTATTTCCTGTAAGTTTCATTATAGTTCCTCTTCTCCATAGTTTTCTTAACTTACTTGTTTATCAATTTCAAAGCAATAAAGCCAATTCCTTTATATGCGCCAGTTACTAATACTTTTCAACTTATCATTCTTCTTTTCTTTCC
>NZ_JBFRGE010000223.1:0-598 GCF_052115185.1 Paenibacillus sp. 2TAB19
CTAATCGTCCTAATCGTCTTTCGAAGCATCATCCGTTTGGTGGCGATGGCGGAGGGGAACCACGCGTTCCCATACCGAACACGACCGTTAAGCCCTCCAGCGCCAATGGTACTTGGACCGCAGGGTCCTGGGAGAGTAGGACGTCGCCAAGCGGGTGCGAAAGCATCTCTATCACGTCAATGAATTACCAAATTTTGATGGTTGATCATGATGAATGAACGTGATAAGATAACATTCCTGTCGCAAAACGACAGCGAAACTTGCACATTGAAAACTGGATATGAACAAATGAATGAAACATCCTTTAGCTGGATTAACCATCAGCGAGCAGAGTTAGCGAATGCGAGCTCAGCAGTTGATGTTAGCGAAGGTTGTTCGAGATTGTTGCGACATTTTTTCAGTTTGTTTCAACCATTTGATGTCTTAGGAGATCAAAGAAACAAAGTGAAAACGGCGCACAAGCCGAATCACCTGAGCATTGGTTAAGCTATTAAGAGCGCACGGAGGATGCCTAGGCACCAGGAGCCGAAGAAGGACGTGGCGAACAACGATACCGCCTCGGGGAGCCGTAAGCAGGCTTTGATCCGGGGATTTCCGA
>NZ_JBFRGE010000224.1:0-588 GCF_052115185.1 Paenibacillus sp. 2TAB19
TGCGATGCGAAGGTAATTTCGCTTTAATCAATTCATCAATAAGGATTCGAACATCTTCTGACTTCTTCTTATTATTGTATAGCTCTAAATATTTAATCATTGTTTGAAACGCTACTTTGGATGATAACATTAGATCTTCCTTTCTTCGCTTCGGGTTTCGCCTAACGTTCTCGTATTCACGACGCCCCACCACCTTAAGGTCCCAACAGGACCGGCCGCGATGCGGTTAGGTGGTGCGGGTGTGTCCGGTTGATTATGCTTCCCCGCTACTGAAATGCCTCATAGAATCCTCTTCTAACTCCTGCCGGACCGAGGGCCGAATGGCCCGATGCGTGAGTATAATGTTAGGCGAAGCCCCTCTGAGTTACTTACATTTCTCTCCTGCTATTCAGCCATTCTGCTGGATTCCACTCCGCCTCTATTGACCCTAAATTGGTTATTCTTTCATTTGGATTATTTGTATGTATAAGTGCACTTAATTGAGTCCCTTGCAATTTCGCATATCTTGATTGCCTTTGAATTATGTTAAGAACAGCTATGCTCAATTCATTATTCAGATTTGATAAAACTTCATAGTTCCAAAAAACG
>NZ_JBFRGE010000225.1:0-561 GCF_052115185.1 Paenibacillus sp. 2TAB19
GCAAGAAATATATTGAAATGACCGAGTACCACGAGTGGCGAAAGAAAACACCAAAGACAACCGAAAAACCTACTCGCGACGAGTAGGCTTTCTGTTCGAGGATTTTACACACAACTTTGGACTTGACCCGCGTTTACTAGCTATATTGGATATTGGCATTAACTTTTCACTCTTGCGCCATTAAACAGCTGATTTTGAACAAAGTTATTGCAGAAATCCAACATAGCGTAGAAACCTTGCTTTTAGTAAACGAAGTTAGTGCGAGAATCCAACATAGCTCGTATTAGCAAAAGTTTCTCCACTCCCATGAAAAGGGCGCCCTCTTTCGAGAGCGCTCTTTTTCATAGGAGAGTCTGTTGTTTTTCAGCTACTAACTGCTTTAGGCTCATTCATAAACCATGAAATATAAGTACATCGTTGGCATACAAGAATGGTTGCATTTTTATTTGCCCAGTCGACGCCGAAAAATGTAGCGCCTCTTGAATTGAGTTGACGATAATCTTTGTTAAAGGCGTCATTTTGACAACAGGGGCAACGCAGCATAACACGTTGCCCCTGTTG
>NZ_JBFRGE010000226.1:0-512 GCF_052115185.1 Paenibacillus sp. 2TAB19
TCCCCGGATCAAAGCCTGCTTACGGCTCCCCGAGGCGGTATCGTTGTTCGCCACGTCCTTCTTCGGCTCCTGGTGCCTAGGCATCCTCCGTGCGCTCTTAATAGCTTAACCTAGCGTTTTTCGATGAGTCGCTTCCCGAATTTCTTCAGAAAATACGCATCCATCTTAAACATGGTTTTAAATCCAGCTAAAGGATGTTTCAGCAATTCTTTTCTTTCGTTATCCAGTTTTCAAGGTACAATAGATGAAGTTTGTTGGTGGAGCCAAGCGGGATCGAACCGCTGACCTCCTGCTTGCAAGGCAGGCGCTCTCCCAGCTGAGCTATGGCCCCAAGCAAATTCCATCAAAGCTGAACAAATGGTTTTCACGTCTGACGCTAACGCGTCGTTAATCCGCACATTTTATCCGAACCTCATCGGGTTCGGGTATTTCCTTAGAAAGGAGGTGATCCAGCCGCACCTTCCGATACGGCTACCTTGTTACGACTTCACCCCAATCATCTACCCCACCTT
>NZ_JBFRGE010000227.1:0-483 GCF_052115185.1 Paenibacillus sp. 2TAB19
GAAACAAAAGTTTCATTGCCTACCTTAATAACCGGTGTTGTTATTGACATTTTCGATGAAAGCTATGTCATTGTAAGCAGGCAATTTGGTTTTAATGAGACCGCTTTTGTTACAGTTTATGATATTAAGAAACGTTAATTAGGACATTGAAGCATTACACTAACGGGAGTTTAACGCAAATGAACCATCAGTGAAAGAGTGTAAGAAAACGCTTATTGAGGAGGGGGCAGATGATTAGTGTTCATGATAAAGAAATCACATCTTATCAAGTGGATTTAAAAAATCACAAAATAATTCTATATACAGAAGCATCCAGTAACTGCGGACAAGTGAAAGTTTCATTTGGAGATGTACTAGCTCATCGATTCGAAACCCAACTAGAAGGAAGTATTATCTTGACCATTCAAGAATATGGGTTGAACCTATTTATTGAAGATAATATTGAATTACTAAAGAAACAAAAAGACTATTGCTGGCCGTTTT
>NZ_JBFRGE010000228.1:0-458 GCF_052115185.1 Paenibacillus sp. 2TAB19
TTCGCCACGTCCTTCTTCGGCTCCTGGTGCCTAGGCATCCTCCGTGCGCTCTTAATAGCTTAACCAATGCTCAGGTGATTCGGCTTGTGCGCCGTTTTCACTTTGTTTCTTTGATCTCCTAAGACATCAAATGGCTGAAACAAACTGAAAAAATGTCGCAACAATCTCGAACAACCTTCGCTAACATCAACTGCCGAGCTCGCATTCGCTAACTCTGCTCGCTGATGGTTAATCCAGCTAAAGGATGTTTCAGCAATTCTTATCTTTCGTTATCCAGTTTTCAAAGAGCAATATAAAAGTGCAATATCTGCACCCGCTTGGCGACGTCCTACTCTCCCAGGACCCTGCGGTCCAAGTACCATTGGCGCTGGAGGGCTTAACGGTCGTGTTCGGTATGGGAACGCGTGGTTCCCCTCCGCCATCGCCACCAAACGGATGATGCTTCGAAAGACGATTAG
>NZ_JBFRGE010000229.1:0-444 GCF_052115185.1 Paenibacillus sp. 2TAB19
TTACTTTCTATCAGACAATCTGTGTGGACACTGCGCGGGAAGGTATCTTCAGGTAAGGAGGTGATCCAACCGCAGGTTCCCCTACGGTTACCTTGTTACGACTTCACCCCAGTCATGAATCACAAAGTGGTAAGCGCCCTCCCGAAGGTTAAGCTACCTACTTCTTTTGCAACCCACTCCCATGGTGTGACGGGCGGTGTGTACAAGGCCCGGGAACGTATTCACCGYRGCRTTGCTGATCYRCGATTACTAGCGAYTCCGACTTCAYGGRGTCGAGTTGCAGACCCCAATCCGAACTGAGACCGGCTTTTTGGGATTAGCTCCACCTCACAGTATCGCAACCCTTTGTACCGGCCATTGTAGCATGCGTGAAGCCCAAGACATAAGGGGCATGATGATTTGACGTCGTCCCCACCTTCCTCCGAGTTGACCCCGGCAGTCTCC
>NZ_JBFRGE010000230.1:0-434 GCF_052115185.1 Paenibacillus sp. 2TAB19
CTTCTAGCTTACACTGTTAAGTGGGCTAGTCTCAAATCCAATTTCGGGGCTTAAGAGGAAGGAGCTGGAGACTCAGGRACTTAAAAAACGTATCGACTTTCTAGAAAAGCAGGTTCAGAGTAAGCAATCTAAATCTACAAATAAATTGAGGTTCGGCATAACTTTTATTTTAGTGATCGTGGCTTTACTCGTCTTAATTGGAGTTTTTCAATTTATTACTCCAACCAATTGAATTATCGGGGAACGATATCTCAACAACCGGCAGCCGGTCAGCACGATCAGCTGTCTTTGTTGAACTAACGGGCAGAATAGTTTAATAGTTAAACAGAAAATTATTCTGGAAGTTGTAAATTTGGAGAAGCTAGGAAACATGTTAGAATAATTATATAAGGTAAGAATTTTATTCGTTTTGATGGGAGAGATCAGGTGGACCT
>NZ_JBFRGE010000231.1:0-424 GCF_052115185.1 Paenibacillus sp. 2TAB19
GGCGTGACCGGAGCAACAGGAGCAACCGGCACTGGAGCAACAGGTCCGACAGGAGCTACGGGCGTAACAGGTCCGACGGGTGTAACAGGTGCAACAGGAGCAACCGGAACAGGAGCAACAGGTCCAACAGGAGCGACAGGTGCCACCGGCCCAACTGGCGTGACCGGAGCAACAGGAGCAACCGGCGCGGGGGCAACCGGCCCGACAGGAGCTACGGGCGTAACAGGTCCGACGGGTGTAACAGGTGCAACAGGAGCAACCGGCACAGGAGCAACCGGTCCGACAGGAGCGACAGGTGAAACCGGCCCAACGGGCGTGACCGGAGCAACAGGAGCAACCGGCACTGGAGCAACAGGTCCGACAGGAGCTACGGGCGTAACAGGTCCGACGGGTGTAACAGGTGCAACAGGAGCAACCGGAACAG
>NZ_JBFRGE010000232.1:0-422 GCF_052115185.1 Paenibacillus sp. 2TAB19
CCCCAAAGGCATGTCCGTAGGCCCCGGCGTGATAGTCRCAATTAGCGTAAAGGTGCAGACTTGCACCTTCACGCAGCGACGGAGCGAATCCCATCCTCTCCGCCATATACAAAAAAACAAGTCGATTCCTGAAAAGGAATCGTTTTTTTGTGTATGGCGGGTTGGGATTCGAACGGGCCGTGAAGCGGAGATGCCCCAAAGGCATGTCCGTAGGCCCCGGCGTGATAGTCRCAATTAGCGTAAAGGTGCAGACTTGCACCTTCACGCAGCGACGGAGCGAATCCCATCCTCTCCGCCATATACAAAAAACAAGCCGATTCCTGAAAAGGAATCGTTTTTTTGTGTATGGCGGGTTGGGATTCGAACGGGCCGTGAAGCGGAGATGCCCCAAAGGCATGTCCGTAGGCCCCGGCGTGATAGTC
>NZ_JBFRGE010000233.1:0-417 GCF_052115185.1 Paenibacillus sp. 2TAB19
ACGTTGCATAAAAAATCCCCTCCACTGGTTCTGCTTCTAGCTTACACTGTTAAGTGGGCTAGTCTCAAATCCAATTTCGGGGCTTAAGAGATAGTATCTCATCTAATTCTATAAAAGACAGTAGAATGATGAGTTTTTCTACTTCCGGTGATTTGAGTGGATTTAACACTGCATTGAAAGAAGTGACAGAAAATGCAAACTTCGGCCAAACAGCAGTCAATGCGATGCTGTTAACTCCAGTAAAACAAGTTGAGATATTATCAAATAATATTGCGTATGGCTTAGGTGTAATGGGAGGACAAGCGGTATTAATTTTAATTGATAATATCAAGTTATTAAATGAATCTTTTTCTAATGATGAGATTCAAAAGTTCTTTAAAATGTTTGGCGATGCTCTTTACATTATCACTGCTATAT
>NZ_JBFRGE010000234.1:0-414 GCF_052115185.1 Paenibacillus sp. 2TAB19
ATCATCCGTTTGGTGGCGATGGCGGAGGGGAACCACGCGTTCCCATACCGAACACGACCGTTAAGCCCTCCAGCGCCAATGGTACTTGGACCGCAGGGTCCTGGGAGAGTAGGACGTCGCCAAGCGGGTGCAGAAGCATCTAAATGTTGCGTRTTTGCTGAAGATTAACTCTGAAGTGATCGCAGCGCAAAACACTTGCTCTTTGAAAACTGGATAACGAAAGATAAGAATTGCTGAAACATCCTTTAGCTGGATTAACCATCAGCGAGCAGAGTTAGCGAAAGCGAGCTCAGCAGTTGATGTTAGCGAAGGTTGTTCGAGATTGTTGCGACATTTTTTCAGTTTGTTTCAACCATTTGATGTCTTAGGAGATCAAAGAAACAAAGTGAAAACGGCGCACAAGCCGAATCACCT
>NZ_JBFRGE010000235.1:0-408 GCF_052115185.1 Paenibacillus sp. 2TAB19
GGTCTCTACCACAATCAGCACAAAGATGCCCCAGCGCGCGTTAGCGCCGACGCTGTCGCCAACAAACAACGAGAAGACCGATCCGAAGTAGATAATCGCTTTCGGGTTTGCAAGGTTGGTCAGTAAGCCTTTCACAAAGCTGCGCCCGCCCGCCGCCAGCTCAACCTGCGGCGCATCGCTGTTCGCCGTCTCTTTCTTCAGCGCGCCGCGCAGCATCTGGAAGCCCATCCAGCAAAGATAGAGCCCACCGCCGACCATAATGATGCTATGCAGCCAGGCCATTTTCGCGAGGATCAGGTTAAGGCCAAGTAGCGCGACCGCTGCCCACACCATCACGCCAGCGGTGATACCGAGCACGCCCAGCATCGCTTCTTTGCGCGAGCGGCTAACGGCAGTTTGAGAAACAAA
>NZ_JBFRGE010000236.1:0-401 GCF_052115185.1 Paenibacillus sp. 2TAB19
ACGTAATCCTACCAGCTGGATTAATGAAAAAGAGAGCAGTTGCCGTGTGCAATCTGCTCCATCGTGCTTTGAACTAACAAAGTTCTCCGTTAGCGTAGCTTACGTATATGGTCTTGGAGTTAATTCAGATTTGTCTCTTCTCCACCATTGTGACTCATGACCAAAATATATAATGTACGCCCAATCTTGTGGAAGCTCATGGTATCTTGAATCATATATTTCTGATTCAATATCATCATTCCAGTCAATTCCCCCCCACATATTATTTATTCTGCCTACAGCTTCCTCCTCATTAATACCAAACTCCTCAATCATGAAACTGACTATATCTTTGCAGTAACTCTCTGATTGTTGAGTTGTTTTAAACCGAAAAAGGTCCACCTGATCTCTCCCATCAAAAC
>NZ_JBFRGE010000237.1:0-375 GCF_052115185.1 Paenibacillus sp. 2TAB19
GGCGCGTGCTGATCACCCGCTTGACGCCCTCCGGCCAGGAGGCGGCGCGATGAACCCGGCGATCGTGGAGGAGCAGAAGGCGATCGCCGAGCAACTGCGGCTTCGGCCCAAGGTTCCGCCCGTGGCGCGGATCTCGCGCAAGGCGCTGGCGATCGGCGCCGGCGTTCTTTCGGCGGGCCTCTTCGCCGCGCTCGCCTGGTCGACGCTCGAACGTCCAGCCCGTGCGCCCATCGATCCGTCGCCGCAGGCGTCGAAGCCGGCCGGCAAGATCGAGGGCTTGCCCAAGGACTACCTGACGCGGTCAAGCGCGCCGGTTCTGGGCCCGCCGCTGCCGGGTGATCTGGGCCGGCCGATCCTGGCGGCTCAGGCCGAGGG
>NZ_JBFRGE010000238.1:0-373 GCF_052115185.1 Paenibacillus sp. 2TAB19
AGTAAGAGGCATACCGGGGGAACTGAAACATCTAAGTACCCCGAGGAAGAGAAAACAAAAGTGATTCCGTCAGTAGCGGCGAGCGAACGCGGATTAGCCCAAACCAAGGAGCTTGCTCCTTGGGGTTGTAGGACGTCTCACATGGAGTTACAAAGGTGTTTGGTAGGCGAAGAGGTCTGGAAAGGCCCGCTAGAAGAGGTAAAAGCCCTGTAGCCAAAATCRAWYACCCTCCGAGACGGATCCTGAGTACGGCGGGACACGTGAAACCCCGTCGGAATCCGGCAGGACCATCTGCCAAGGCTAAATACTCCCTGGTGACCGATAGTGAAGCAGTACCGTGAGGGAAAGGTGAAAAGCACCGCGGAAGCGGAGT
>NZ_JBFRGE010000239.1:0-373 GCF_052115185.1 Paenibacillus sp. 2TAB19
GCGACCCCAAGAACTTCTTCGCCCAGTTCGCCGTCTCGGACAACTACATCGATCTGTATCCCGAACTGATCCTGCCGCCCGAACAGCGCGCGGACTACCGGCGCGACCGCCGGGGCGCGCTGGTGGGCCGGCAATTGGCCGACCAGTACGGCTTCAAGATCGGCGATGTCATCCCGCTCAAGGGCACGATCTACCCGGGCACGTGGGACTTCGTCGTGCGCGGCATCATGGAAGGCCGCGATGAGTCCACCATCACGCGGMAGATGCTGTTCCACTACGAGTACCTGAACGAAAGCATCCGCAAGAAGGCCGTCGGCAAGCCGGATCAGGTGGGCGTGTTCATCCTCGGCATCGACAACCCGGACAATGCCGC
>NZ_JBFRGE010000240.1:0-355 GCF_052115185.1 Paenibacillus sp. 2TAB19
TGGCTCCTGGCTCCACCAACAACTTTTCCTTCGGGAAAATGTTGAACATTGCACTTTGAAAACTGGATAACGAAAGAAAAGAATTGCTGAAACATCCTTTAGCTGGATTGATTTATGTTAGCGAAAGGTGTTCGAGATTGTCTCGACATTTTTTCATTTGATTCTTACCTTTGCATCCTTATTGGATCAAAGGAATCAAATGAAAACGGTGAGCAAGCCGAATCACCTGAGCATTGGTTAAGCTATTAAGAGCGCACGGAGGATGCCTAGGCACCAGGAGCCGAAGAAGGACGTGGCGAACAACGATACCGCCTCGGGGAGCCGTAAGCAGGCTTTGATCCGGGGATTTCCGAAT